>NZ_JBISDI010000032.1:0-43054 GCF_051162045.1 Anaerozeibacter quisquiliarum | reverse complement strand
GGAATTTCCCGCAGGAAATTCAGGAAGGCGGCCCCGTTCCCCCGTAACCAATCGGACTCGAAAGATTTCCGGCCTCCCGGTCGCCCGCGAAGCGGGCAAGCGACCGGGAGGCCGGAAAGATTTCGAGTCCCCGCGCCGCGCGTCAGCGCGCGATCATATAGCGGCACGTCAATTTGGGGCAGTACTGGTTGTTGTAGAACTGGTTGCCGGTCACGTCGGCGTAGGCGTGGTAGCGCTGGCCGACCTCGGGCGTGCCGACCGGGGAGCGGTTTAACAGGATCACGTACTGCGGCTCGCCGACACCTTCGCGGTTCACGTCCATGACAACCGTCTGCTCGTCGCCTTCGACCGAGACTTCGGTCACCACCCCGTCGCACAGGAACCGGCGGCCTATCCATATCTCGTAGTACAGGCTGAGCGCCTTGTAGTCCATCTTCCAGGCCGAGCGCGAGTAGGCGTCGAGCGTGGGCACGTAGTAGATGTTGAGCGATACCGACGAGTCCTGCTTGCCCTCCTGGGATGCGCGGAAGGTCACCGTATTATCGCCTACCAGGTCGAGCTTCGCGACGAACTCGAATTCGACATTGCCCTCCTGATCGACGTTGTCCTTCACGACGATCGAGTCCTCCACGTACGGCGTGTCCACCGTGAGGTACGCGCCCCTTGTCATCTTGCCCGAGACCTTGATGTTGGGCCGGCTGGACTTCTTCTCCTGGTTCAGGCTGGGCTCCAGGTTGATCTCCTGGGGCGCGCGGTACAGGTTGATGTCCATGCGCGTCTGCTTGTGGCTGGGCGTGGACACCAGCAGCGAGATGACGTTGTCGCCCACCGGGTATGTCTTCACATAGCACTCCAGGATGCCCTCGTGGGTGGCCGCGTCGGTCTGATCCACGCCGCCCACCAGCACGGTCGAGCGGGGCGCTACCTTGATCTTCAGCGGATACATCGAGGTGTTCACCTGTTCGAACGCCTTGGGCGGGTTAATCAGCTCGAGCGGCGATTCGGGCGTATCCACGGTCAGCGTCAGCGGCGGCAGCGGCTGCTGGCCGCCGCCCTCGGTGTACAGGATGGGCGTCAGCGTCACCACCGCGGCCTCGGTCTCCTCGGGGTGGGGGCCGAACCAATGGCTGTCGGGAATCTCGATGCGGGCCAGGTGCCCGATGATCTCGTAGGACTGGCGCAGTTCCTTGATGAACACCGCGTCGCCGTCCTTGCCGTAGAAGGTGATCGCGTGCCCGGCCAGGTTACCGTCCAACTGCACCTGCTCGACGTCGGGCGCCGTACGCCCGTCGCGCTCGTAGAAGTGCTCCATGCGCCACGCATCGATCCAGAAGTAGGCGCGGTAGAAGATCAGCCCGAACACGACGATCGAGATCAGCACAAACACCGTCCACATCGCGCCATGCATGAGCGCCATCGCGGGCGTGCGCGGCGCGCGGGGGGCGGGTGCGAGCGGCGCGCCGCAACGGACGCAGAACTCACCGCGCCCCGGGTTTTCGGTCTTGCAGGCCGCGCACTTCATGCGGACGCCTCCCCTCGTACAAGATGAACCTGTATTAAATTCCAGAACATCCCCCGGAATTCCTGCCGGGACAGCGCATTTGCCGGAAATTCACAGAAGCCCGGCACGTTTTGTCACAATTACGCCTCGACAACCGCACCCAATCTGTTATAATATAAGGAAGCGCCGACCCATTCTGACGCCTTCTGGCAGGTGCTTTTCCGCCCGCTCATCCCTTCCGGGACCTTGACGCAGCGCTGCTGCGCCTGCGGTTTCATAAGGGACGATCGGACGAAAAATCCCCTCGCCAGTCGCCGCCCGAATGGATCAGCATTTCCCTACGAGAACGAGACGGGAGGACGCGCATGGACAATTTCAAGGAAGAGGTGGCGGTCAGGCGCAGCCGCACGCTGTACGACGTGCTGTACATGTTATGCTTTGCCGCGATGATCGTGAGCGCTCTGCTGGCGCTGGTCACGCTGCAAGGCGTGCTGTCGATGGTGTTTGAGGGCTCCTTTCATCCGATCCCGCTGGTGACGCTGATCCTGTTCGGCGGCATGGGGTTCCTGCTGTGGCGCTACAAGGACGAGCTGCGCTCGGAGTACGAGTACACCTTCACCAACGGTATCCTGGACGTGGCGCAGGTGCTGAACAACAGGAAGCGCCGCTACCTGACCTCGCTGAACATGAAGGAC
Source organism: Anaerozeibacter quisquiliarum (assembly GCF_051162045.1). Taxonomy (NCBI): domain Bacteria; kingdom Bacillati; phylum Bacillota; class Clostridia; order Eubacteriales; family Anaerozeibacteraceae; genus Anaerozeibacter; species Anaerozeibacter quisquiliarum. Next base: position 40,858 of record NZ_JBISDI010000032.1, on the reverse strand, counting down.
GTGACGGCGGCGGGCCCGGTGAACGGCGCGGCATTTGGGCGCTACCTGTCGATGCCCGACGTCAAGAAGCACAACTGGTTCCTCAACCGCGACGCCCACCTGTATTTCTACTTCTTCACCAAGAACGCCGTCAAGCACCTGATGATCGTCGAACTGTCGGGTGAGATGGCGGAGCTGACGAATGGGCCGCGCTACATGGGCCACAGCGTGTGGCAGGGATGAGAGCCTACCTTGACAACAGCGCGACCACGCGGCCGACCGAGCCCGTCATCGCGGCGATGAACGAGTCCATGCGGGGAGGGTATTTCAACCCCTCCTCGCTTTACGCGCCCGCGCTCGAGGCCGAGCGCGCGCTGTCCGCCTGCCGTGCGCGCATCCTTAAGGCGCTGCACGAGCAGGGAGGGCGGGTGGTCTTCACCTCGGGCGGCACCGAGTCCAACAACTTGGGCATCTTGGGCGCGGTGCGCGCCATGCGCGGGGCTCAGCATCTGATTACGACCGCCGCCGAGCACCCATCGGTGCTGGCCGCGTTCGAGGCGCTCGCGGCCGAGGGGCACGCTCTGACCGTGCTGAAGGTAGACCGCGAGGGGCAGCTCGACTGGGATCAGCTGGAAGAGGCGCTTCATGACCCGCCGGCGCTGGTCAGCTGCATGCAGGTCAACAACGAGACCGGCGCGATTCTGGACATCGCGCGAGTGTGCTCGCGGGTGCGCATGTGCGCGCCCGAGGCGTTGATCCACGTCGACGGGGTGCAGGGCTTCCTGCGCGAGCCCTTTGACGGGCGGCTCGTCGATCTGTACACGCTGAGCGCGCACAAGCTGAACGGCCCCAAAGGCGTGGGCGCGCTGTACGCGCGCGCGGGTGTGAAGTTAAAGCCGCTGCTGGTCGGCGGCGGTCAGGAGCAGGCGCTGCGCTCGGGAACCGAGAACACGCCGGGCATAGCCGGGCTGAACGCCGCGATCGAGTATATGCCGCCGGACGCCGGAGCGCGCATGAGGACGCTCAAGCTGCGGTTGCTGGAGGGGCTGCGCGCGGGGATTGCGGATGTGATCGTGAACGGGCCCGCGCCTGAGCTGGGGGCCGCGCACATCCTGAATGTCAGCCTGATGGGGGTGCGCGGCGAGGTGATGCTGCACGCGCTCGAGGGCGAGGGGATTTACTGTTCGACCGGCTCGGCCTGCTCGTCGAGGAAGCGCAAGCTGAGCCCGGTGCTGACCTCTATGGGCATTGCGCCGAATGTGGCCGAGTGTGCGCTCAGGTTCAGCCTGTGCCCGCACACGACCGAGGACGAGATCGACTTTGCCGTTAAAAAGGCGTGCGGGTTGCACCGTGCGCTTGCGCGATTCAGGAGGAAGTAAGATGCTTAGGGTGTTGCTGGTGCGGTTTGGCGAGGTCCACTTGAAGGGGCTGAACCGCCCGTATTTTTTGAAGAAACTGGTTGACAACATCCGGCGCGCGGTCGAGCCGATGGGCGCGCGCGTGTGGCTGAGCGACTCGCGCATCTACGTCGGCGACGTCGAGGACATGGATGCCTGCGCCCGAAGAGTCTGCCGGGTGTTCGGGGTGCATTCGGTCAGTCCGGCCTACGAGATGGATAAGGATTTTGAGGCCGTCGCAAGCCAGGCCGTGGAAATGATGCGGCAGCTGTCAGGCACGTTTAAGGTGCTCGCGCGCCGCAGCGACAAGCGCTTCCCCATGGACAGCATGCAGATCGAGCGCGAGATCGGGGGGAGAGTGCTCGAGGATAACCCCAACCTCTCGGTGGATTTGCACAAGCCCCAGCACAAGCTGCACGTCGAGATCCGCGATCACGCCTACCTGTACGTCACCGAGTTGCCCGCCGCGGGCGGCATGCCGATGGGCACCGGCGGCAAGGCCATGCTGCTGCTGTCGGGCGGCATCGACAGCCCGGTGGCGGGGTACCAGATCATGCGGCGCGGCGTGCAGATGCAGGCGGTGCACTTCTACTCGTTCCCCTACACCAGCGAGCGCGCCAAGCAGAAGGTGCTCGATTTGGCGAAGATCTTGGGCGAGTACGGCCAGGGGGTGCTCACGCACGTGGTGCCGTTCACCGAGATTCAGATGGAGATCCACGAGAAATGCCCGGACGAGCTTTCTACGGTGCTGATGCGCCGCTACATGATGCGCATCGCGGAGCGCATCGCCCGCGCGCACGGCTGCCAGGCGCTGGTCACCGGCGAGAGCCTGGGGCAGGTGGCCAGCCAGACGATGGAGGCGCTTGCCGCCACCGACGAGGTGGCGGGCCTGCCGGTGTTCCGGCCGCTGATCGGGCTGGACAAGCTGGAAATCACACAGATTGCCACCCGCATCGGCACCTACGAGACTTCGATCCTGCCCTACGAGGACTGCTGTACGGTGTTCACGCCCCGCCACCCGTCCACCAAGCCCAAGCTCGACGCCTTGGCGCGGGCCGAGGCGATGCTCGACGGCGAGGCGCTGATTGAGCGCGCGATCACCGGCGTGGAACAGTTTCGCAGCTGGGATACGCCAAACGCATGAACGGGATGCTGTGCCAAACATCATTACGAAATGGAGGAATCGATCATGAAGGTATTATCGGTATTCGATCCGGCGTTCCGTCCCTACGGCAGGGTCGTGGAGGGCATCGATACACGCTTGCTGGTCGGCGCGCTGATGGACACCCCCTGCCCCGAGGGCGTGGTCTACGAGCCGTCGGCCCCGGCGCTCGAGGCGCTTGATGTATTCAAGGCGCTGACCAACGTGGCCTACGGCGGCATGCCGATCCAGCTGGGCTACTGCAACGGCACCAACCACGCGCTGAACGCGCTCGAGTATCACCGCGACAGCGAGTTCGACATCGCCGCGACCGAGCTGATTTTGCTCCTGGGCCGCCAGCAGGACATCGAGGACGGCTACACCTACGACACCGCGAAGGTCGAGGCCTTCCGCGTGAGCGCGGGCACCGCGGTCGAGCTGTACGCCACCACGCTGCACTACGCGCCCGTCGGCGACGGTTTCCGCTGCGCGATCGTGCTGCCGCGCGGCACCAACCACCCGCTGCCCTTTGCGACCACCGGCCGGGGCGAGGACGCGCTGCTCACCCACGTCAACAAGTGGCTGATCGCCCACCCCGAAGCGGGCATTGCCGGCGCGCATGTGGGACTGCGCGGCGAAAATCTGACGGCTTAGCGATAGGGGGTACGCCCCCTTCTCGTCCTGATGTTACGAAATAGTTTCTGGCTATTGCATAATTTTGACATTTGTGCTATAATCCTCCCGATGTCCAATCCAGGGACAGACGGAGGATTGTTTCATGCAGACGAGAAAAGGGTTGATTCGCGTGCTGGCGCTGCTGGCGCTGGCGCTCACGCTGTTCACGAGCGCCGCTTCTGCGGCAGGCCAGCGGGCGGTGGTAAAAGTCGCCTCGCTCGAGGTGCGCGCCAAACCCAAGGCCAAGGCCAAGGTGGTGGCCACGCTGTCAAAGGGCGACGAGGTCGTCGTCATCGGCGCGTCGGGCAAGGTGGCCAAGGTTCGCTGCGCGGGCAAGACCGGCTACACCCTGAAATCGGGCCTCAAATTGGTCAAGGGCGATGCGGCGAAGGTTAAGCAGAAGGGCAAGGGGCAGGAGAAGGTAAAACCCGCGCCCAAGGCCGCCGCCCAAACGACGCGCAGCACGGCCCGCCGAGCGTGGGCCTACCGACAGCCCAATGGCTCGGCCAGGAAGGTCGGGGTGCGCAAGGGCACCGCGTTCCGCATCCTGGGCGCCGAAGGCGACTTCTACAAGGTCGAGCGCGGCGGACAGGTGGGCTATGTGCTCAAGAGCGCGTTCGAGGCGCAGCCGGCCAAGGCCCCCGCGCCGGCCCGGCCCGCAGCCGACAAAGCCCCCGCGCCCGCGCGGCAGAGCGACGCGGAGCGCCCGGCGAACGACGCAAAGGCAGGCACGGTGATCTCGGCGGCCATGGCGCAGCTGGGCAAGCGCTACGTGTTCGGCTCTACCGGGCCCGACACCTTCGACTGTTCGGGGCTGACCGCCTACGCCTACAAGAAGGTGGGCGTGTCGCTGCCGCATTCGGCGCAGGAGGTGGGTTACAACGCGGGCCAGAAGGTCGAGCGCAAGTGGCTCAAGCGCGGCGACATCGTATGCTTTGACACCGTCGCCGATTCCGACCGCTCCGACCACGTGGGCATCTACATGGGCAAGGATCAGTTCGTGCACGCCTCCAGCGGCAAGGGCCGCGTGGTGGTGAGCGACATCAGCGGCTACTACAGCGACAATTTTTCGTGGGGGCGGCGGGTGTTCTGACGATGAACAAGGCGGGCGGAGGATTCCGCCCGCTCGTCTTTGCCCATTGACCAGGTAAAGCGACCGCTGCCGCTGCGAGGGGTTTTCATGCGATACCCATAACGCCCAGGGTCTTCTCGAACTCACCAAATCGCATGCCGCCCGCCAGTGTCAAGGCGCGCGAAAGCAGCTTCTCCCCTGCGGACATTCGTCATGCCTCCGCGTTCATGGCGTGGCATGGCGCCGCATGCGGTGTCAACCGCCGCGACGGAGGACGGCGCGGCGGCGAAACCCAAGCGCGTCAACATGGCCCGACAAAAAATAACGTGAACATCACCTGAACATGCGGCGGTGGCAGGTTGTTATCTTGACTTTGCCGCCGCCGTTTCTTATAATGAAGGTGTTGTGGTTCATTCGACCGCGCGCATTTGTGCGCACCCGCGGTTCGACAAACAGATAAGCTAAAGGAGGCCTTCCATTGAGCACCAAGATGACCATTGACGGCAATACCGCTGCCAGCCACGTTGCGTACGCATTCAGTGACGTGGCTGCGATTTACCCCATCACGCCTTCTTCTCCGATGGCGGAGTTCGTGGACGAGTGGGGCGCAAACGGCCGCAAGAACCTGTTTGGCCAGCAAGTGCGCGTGGCCGAGATGCAGTCCGAGGCCGGTGCGGCGGGCGCCGTGCACGGTTCGCTGACCGCGGGCGCGCTGACCACCACCTTCACCGCGTCCCAGGGCCTGCTGCTCATGATTCCCAACATGTACAAGATCGCGGGCGAGCTGCTGCCCTGCGTGTTCCACGTGTCGGCGCGCTCGCTGGCCTACCACGCGCTGTCGATCTTCGGCGACCATTCCGACGTCATGGCCTGCCGCCAGACCGGCTTTGCGATGCTTTCTTCCAACTCGGTTCAGGAAGCGATGGACATGGCGCTGGTTTCGCACCTGGCCACGCTAAAAGCGAAGGTGCCCTTCCTGCACTTCTTCGACGGCTTCCGCACCAGCCACGAGGTGCAGAAGATCGACGGCATCGACTACGAGGAGATCGAGAAGCTCGTCGACTGGGACGCGATCAAGGCGTTCCGCCTGGGTGGACTCAACCCCGAGCGTCCGCTGCAGCGCGGCACCGCGCAGAACCCCGATATCTACTTCCAGGGCCGCGAAGCCGCCAACAAATACTACGACGCGGTGCCGGGCATCGTCGAGGACATCATGGGGCAGGTGGGCAAGCTCACCGGCCGCAAGTACAAGCTGTTCGACTACGTGGGCGCGAAGGACGCCGAGCAGGTAATCATCGCGATGGGCTCGGGCTGCGAAGCGATCGAGGAAACCATCGCCTACCTCGCCGGCCAGGGCGAGAAGGTCGGCTTGATTAAGGTGCGCCTCTACCGTCCGTTCTCGGCCAAGCATTTCATCAAAGCGATCCCCGAGACCTGCAAGAAGATCGCCGTGCTCGACCGCACCAAGGAAGCCGGCTCCCTGGGCGAGCCGCTGTACGAGGACGTGTGCACCGCGCTGCGCGAGGCCGGCATCCATGACATCCAGGTGGTGGGCGGCCGCTACGGCCTCGGCTCCAAGGAATTCAACCCCACGATGGTCAAGGCGGTCTACGACAACCTCAAGAAGGCCGCGCCCAAGAACCACTTCACCGTGGGCATCGTGGACGATGTCACGAAGACCAGCCTGCCGCTGGGCAAGACGCTCGACGTGGCCCCCGAGGGCACCAAGAGCTGCATGTTCTACGGCCTGGGTTCCGACGGCACCGTGGGCGCGAACAAGAACTCGATCAAGATCATCGGCGACCACACCAACATGTACGCGCAGGCCTACTTCAGCTACGATTCCAAGAAATCGGGCGGCATCACGGTCAGCCACCTGCGCTTCGGCAAGAAGCCGATCCAGTCGACCTACCTGATCGACTCGGCCGACTTCGTCGCCTGCCACAACCCGGCCTATGTCACCCGCTACGACATGCTCGCGGCGCTCAAGCCCGGCGGCGTGTTCCTGCTCAACAGCCCCTGGACGAAAGAGGAGATGGAAGAGCGGCTGCCCGCTTCGATGAAGCAGGCGCTGGCCACGAAGAAAGCCCGGTTCTACACGATCGACGCCATCAAGCTGGCGCACGAAGTGGGCATGGGCGGGCGCATCAACACGATCATGCAGGCGGCGTTCTTCAAGCTGGCCGACGTCATCCCCTACGCCAAGGCCGACCAGTACATGAAGGACTACGCCAAGAAGGCCTATGGCAAGAAGGGCGACGAGGTCGTCAAGAAAAACTGGCAGGCGATCGATTCCGCGGTTTCCGGCATCGTCGAGATCAAGGTGCCCGCCGAGTGGGCCAAGGCCACGACCGGCGCCGTACCCGTCAAGGTAGAGGCCGACGAGTACTTTGACAATGTCGTGCTGCCGATCCTTTCGCAGGAGGGCGACAAGCTGCCGGTATCGGCCTTCCAGCCCGACGGCACCGTGCCCACCGGCACCACCAAGTATGAGAAGCGCGGCATCGCGGTCAACGTGCCCGAGTGGCAGAAGGACAACTGCATTCAGTGCGGCTTCTGCTCGCTGGTGTGCCCGCACGCCGTCATCCGTCCCTACCTGATGACCGAAGATCAGGCCAAGGATGCGCCCGCGGGCTTTGAGACGAAGCCTGCGGCCGGCAAGGAGTTTGCCGGTCTTAAGTACCGCGTGCAGATCAGCCCGCTCGACTGCACCGGCTGCGGAAACTGCGCGCAGGTGTGCCCGGCCAAGCAGAAGGCGCTGCTGATGAAGCCGCTTGCCAGCCAGCTGAACCAGGAGGAGAACTGGGCCTTCGCCCAGACGCTGCCCGAGTACAAGGGCGAACTCAACGTGAAGACCGTCAAGGGTTCGCAGTTCAAGAAGCCGCTGTTCGAGTTCTCGGGCGCGTGCGCCGGCTGCGGCGAGACGCCCTACGTCAAGCTGGTCACCCAGCTCTACGGCGAGCGCATGATGATCGCCAACGCGACCGGCTGCTCGTCGATCTACGGCGGCTCGGCGCCGACCTGCCCCTACACCAAGAACGACGAAGGCCACGGCCCGGCTTGGGCGAACAGCCTGTTCGAGGACAACGCCGAGTTCGGCTACGGCATGAACCTGGCGATGGGCCAGCGCCGCGCGCAGCTGGCGATGAACGTCCGCGCGCTCGCGGAGAAGTGGGCCGAGTGGCCGGACGGCGTGGCCGCGTGCCAGGCGTGGCTTGACGGCATGGACGACGCCGCGGCATCGAAGGCCGCCGCGAAGAAGCTGATCGGCGCCGTCGAGGGCTGCAAGGATTGCGGCTGCGAGTGCGACGCGCTGTGCCAGAAGGTGTACGCCGAGCGCGACCTGCTGGTCAAGAAGTCGATCTGGATCATCGGCGGCGACGGCTGGGCCTACGACATCGGCTACGGCGGGCTCGACCACGTGCTGGCGCAGGGCGAGGACGTCAACGTCCTGGTGCTCGACACCGAGGTGTACTCCAACACCGGCGGCCAGGCGTCGAAGTCGTCGCCGACCGGCGCGGTGGCCAAGTTTGCCGCGGCCGGCAAGCGCACGCGCAAGAAGGACCTGGGGCTGATGGCCATGAGCTACGGCTACGTGTACGTGGCGCAGGTCGCGATGGGCGCGGACATGAACCAGCTGATAAAGGCGGTCACCGAGGCCGAGGCCTACAAGGGCCCGTCGCTGATTATCGCCTACGCGCCCTGCATCAACCACGGCATCAACATGGGCCAGACGCAGCTCGAGTCGAAGCGGGCGGTCGCCGCCGGCTACTGGCCGCTGTACCGCTACAACCCCGACCTTGAGCATCCGCTGACCGTGGACAGCAAGGATCCGACCGAGTCCTATCAGGACTTCATCCGCAGCGAGAACCGCTACGCCACGCTGCTCAGGCAGTTCCCCGACATCGCCGGCGATCTCTTCGCCGAGGCCGAGAAGGAAGCCGGAGAGCGCCTGGCCAAGTACAAGAAGCTGGCGGAGAAGTAAGCATAAGCGCATAAGGTAGAACGAGGGCTGCGGCGCCGACATGGCGCCGCAGCCCTTTCGCGTTGCGGGTAATTCCCGCCTACAGTTTATCCCTGTCCTCGTCCTTTGGCTTCTTGCCCACCAGCCCGCCGGTCACCTCACTGGTGCCGCGCTTGAGTTTCTGGCCCATGGTCTTGAACGAGCCGGTGGCGACCAGCGCGTAGACGATCGCGGCGGCGGCGGCCAGGCCGATCACCCAGGCGATGCCGGAGCCGCCCGCCTGATTGTCGGCGGCCTTTGTGGGCGCCGCCTGGGCCGTGGCGCCGAACAGCACGTCGTCCAGCACGTTGGCCGCGTATTCGGTCGCCTTGATCGCTTCCTTCTTGTTGGTGGTATGGGTGCCAAACTCCAGCAACAGCGCCTTGGGGTATAGCTCCTGGTTGTAATTGCCCTTGCCGATGAAGATGTCCTTGACCAGGCCCGGGTACTTCTTGTCGGCGGTCTTCTTGATCTGCTTCGCGAACGCCCGGTTGGCGTTGGCGTTGGGGTTGCTGCGCCCGACCAGCAGCCGCATCTTGCTGATGTCCTCGCCGCCCAGCTGTTCCTTGTATTCCTTGGCGTTGGGGATGCCGTCGCGGTGCAGGTCGAGCAGCGCGGCCGGCCGCTCTTTCACCAGGTCCTCGGCAGCCGAGCGCGAGCGTCGGTACGCGCCCGCGTCGTGGGGCAGGAAGGTGTCCTTGCTGTACTTAACCTCGATACCTTTGGCTTCGAGGTTCTTCTTGAGCGCGTCGCCCACGTCGTAGATGCCCGCGCCCTGGGTTTTCGATGAAGTACCGTCCGAGGGCACGTAGCTCTCGTCGGAGTGCGTCGAATACATGGAGACCAGTTTCTTGGCTTCGGCGCGCGCGGCGCCGATCAGCGCGAACGCGGCCTGGTCGTTTTCCGGCTCGTAGCCCAGGTATTCGGCCTGGGCGGTCAGCGCCGCGTCGTCTACCGTCCGCACGCGGTACAGCTTGTCGTCGGACGCGATGTACTCGTCGTCCACGTAGACCCGCCCGGCACGGCTGGTCAGGTAGACGCCGTTCGTGTCATAGAGGGCGTAGACCTGATCGTCCATTTCATCATACGCCTCGGCGCTCACCGCGGTCGGCAGGCAGAGCAGCAGCGCGAAAAACAGCCAAATATACTTCCTCATTTGCGCCGCTCCTTCCGCACGAACTCGCCCTTTTCAAACTTGCGGTCATCGGGCTTTTCGCTGCCTCGCGCGGCGCGTTCGATCAATTCGCCCACGAGTTCGGCCAGCAGCACCGCCAAGAGCCCCGAGATCACGATGGCGTCCATCGCGCCCGCGCCGCCCAGCAGCAGCCGCTGCCCCACGCCCTGCGACCAGTTGATGATCGCCTGCGCAATGTCGGCCAGCATCACGCCCAGCGTGCCCGCGATGAACGCGCCCCGGCGCGACCGGCCGAACACGTAGGCGATGACGCCGCCCGCCAGCCCGTACAGGTAGTTGATGTCAAACGGCATGGCTTCCGGCTCGTTGGGGAAGTAGCGTCCGAGCAGCCACACCGCTACGCCGGTAATCACCGCCGCCAGTACGGCGCGCCATTTCTCCCAGGCCGTGCCCGCCTTGACCAGCAGATAGACGCACAGGATCAGCGGGATCACCGCTCCGCCCAGGTTGATCGACAGCATGGGCCCGAGCGGGATGTCGCCGATCAAGCCGCCCACGAAGATCAGGCCCACGAACAGCAGCGCCTGCCGGTCGGTCAGCCTCAGCCGGTCGAGCACGCGCTGCGCCAGCCCGAACAGGATCAGGATGGCCACCACGACGAGTAAAATCAGTCCTATAGACATAAAATCACCTCGCGACTAGCATGTCCTTAAGCACAAATCGATATCCCGCGTTTTGATTCTGACCGTGATGGGAGAATCGACCAAGCTCGGCGCTACATACCGGTGCGCGCTTGCGACCAAAATAGGCGAAGAACAGGAGGTTGAAAATAATGAAACGGATGTTGTTCAAATGGATGGTCCTGTCGCTCGCGCTGCTGCTGGCGGTGGCGATACTGGGCGGATGTATGAGGGGCGGTTCGGATTCGGGCGCGCCCGAGCCTACCCAGAGCCCCGACGCGCAGGGCGTCAAGCCCAAGATCCCGAGCAAGCTGTCGCTCGACAATGGCGTACCGCAGTTGGTCGTGTACGACGTAGACCAGCAGAGCTACGACAAGATGGACATCGAGCGCTACCTCGAAGGCGTGCTGGCGGGCGAGATGCGCAACGACTGGCCGATGGAGGCGCTCAAGGCACAGGCGATCCTGGCGCGCACCTACGCGCTCAAGTTTATCCAGGACAAGCAGTCGGCCTACGGCGGCGCGGATATCTCGACCGATATAAAGGAAGCGCAGGCCTACGACGCGGCCAAGGTCAACGAGCGCATCAAGAAGGCGGTGCAGGGGACGCGCGGCCAGGTGCTCAGCGCCGCGGGTGAACTGCCGATCGCCTGGTTCCACGCGCACGCGGGCGGCATGACCGAGCTGGCGGTGCCGGGCCTCGACTACAAGGAAGGCGAGCCGAGCTACACCCAGGCGGTCCGTTCACCCGAGAGCGACAAGGCTCCGACCGCGGTCAAGCAGTGGAAGGCGAGCTTCACGGCAGAGGAAGTGGGCAAGGCCTGTGCCGACGCGGGGGTGCGTACGGGCACGGTCAAGACGATTGAGATCGGAGAGCGTGGCAAGTCGGGCCGCGCGGCGACGCTGACGGTCAACGGCAAGCAGGTATCGGGCCCGGCGCTGCGGTTGGCGCTGGACGCCAAGAAGCTCAAGAGCATGCTGCTGACCGGAGTAACGGTGGCCGGGGATACCGTGACGTTTGAGGGCATGGGCTACGGTCACGGCGTAGGCATGTCGCAATGGGGCGCGTACGGCATGGCGGAGCAGGGCCAAAAGGCCAATGAGATCGTGACGCACTATTTCAAGGGCGTCGAAGTGGCGAATCTGTGGAGTTAAGGCAGCTTTCCCGCGTGAGCGATGACAAAGGCCAGAGGGTAAAGCCCTCTGGCCTTTGTCATCGCTCACGCGGGAAGAACCGTCCCTATTGCGACAATCCGGTCGTCACCCGCGCCAGCACGGTCGTTTCGAAAAAACCTTTGGCTCCGTCCGGTGAGACGCCAAATACCTCGCCGTCCACCTGAACCGACACGCCGCGCCGACACTGATTCATGCAGAACTGCGGTCTCATGTTCACGCGGTCGTGCAGTTTCCGCTCCTCTATCAACTGCTGGAAGGTCTGGATCACATTGTACGAGCCCTTCAGATGACAGCTGGTCCCGATGCACACGCATACGTCCACCATGTTTATTCCTCCTTGCTGCCGTAGTGCACGTGCAGCAGCTCATGCACCCTGCCCTTGAGCAATCCGCTGTACAGCCCCATCGCCAGCGGGCTCTCCTCGCTGCGCTTGATGCTCGACAGCCGGTCGGCCGCGTACAGACCCTGGCCGCGCTGCGCCTTCCCGTCCGCGGGCACGTAGGGCTGGCCCGCGCCCGACACGCAGCCGCCCGGGCAGGCCATGACTTCCACGAAGTCGAAGCGCTCGCCCTGCTTCATGCGCTCAATCAGCTGCGCGGCGCTGCCCAGGCCGCTGGTGATCGCAATGTTCAGCCGCCGCTCGCCCAGCGAGATTTGCGTTTGCTTGATGCCGTCCATACCGCGCACGTTCTGGTAGGCGACGGCCCTGAGCGCCGAGAGCGACTTGTCGTTCGACACCCGCCTAAGCACCGCCTCGGTCACGCCGCCGGTGACGCCGAAGATCACGCCCGCGCCGGTCACCGTGCTGAACGGCGCGTCCACGGCTTCGGCCTCGAGCTCGGAAAACACGATGCCCGACTCGCGGATCATCCGGATCAACTCCTGGGTGGTGATCACGTGGTCTACGTCCGGCGCGCCCTGATCATCCCTGAACTCAGGCCGCTCGGCCTCGAATTTCTTGGCGGTGCAGGGCATCACGGCCACGTGCACCAACCGGCGGCTCGTGCCCCTGTACTGCCGCTTCACGACCGCCGCCAGCATCTGCATCGGGCTCTTGCAGGTGCTCAAATGGGGCAGAAGCTCGGGCGCTTCCAGCTCCACATAGCGCACCCAGGCCGGGCAGCAGCTGCTCATCAGCGGAAGCGGGCCGCCCTGCTCGATCCGGCGCAGCAATTCCTGCGATTCCTCGAGCACCGTCAGGTCCGCGCCCACGGCGGTGTCAAACACCTCGTCGAAGCCGATCCGCCGAAGCGCGGCCACGATCATGCCGATGGCGTTCTCGCCCTCGCCCAGGCCGAACTCGCGGCCCAGCGCCACGCGCACGGCGGGCGCGATTTGAACCGTGACCTTGGCGTCCGGATCGTCCAAGTCCGCCCAGACCTTTGAAACGTCGCTGCGCGGCACGATCGCGCCCGTGGGGCACACGGCGGCGCACTGGCCGCAGCCCACGCAATTGCTCTGGGCGATCGGCCTGTCGAACGCGCAGCTGATCGTCATGCGGCTGCCGCGGTGCGCGAAGTCGATCGCACCCACGCGCTGCACCTCGTTGCACACCCTGACGCAGTCGCCGCACAGGATGCACTTGCTCCTATCGCGGGTGATCGAGGGCGACGAGGCGTCGATCTCGGGCGTGGGCGAGGCGTTGGGGAAGCGCACGCCATCGATCCCGAACCGCGACGCCAGCGCCTGCAACTTGCAATTCAGGTTGTTCTGGCAGGTGGTGCAGTCCCGGCAGTGGTTGGCCAGCAGCAATTCGAGGATGTTCTTGCGGTAGCGGCGCAGCCGCTCGGTGTTGGTGCGAATCTTCATGCCGGGCTTGGGCACGGCGCTGCACGAGGCCTCAAGAGCGCCGCGCTCGTCCTCCACCATGCACATGCGGCACGCGCCGTAGATCGACAGCTCGCTGTGGTAGCAGAACGTGGGCAGCTTGATGCCCGCCTTGCGGATCACCTCCAGCACGTTCTTCTCGCCCTCGAGCGGCACCGGTATGCCGTCGACGACCATATATTCCTGATTTGCCATCGAATGATCCCCCCTCACGCAATCGCCCCGAACGGGCAGCTCGAAACGCACGCGCCGCACTTGACGCACTTTGATTGATCGATAACGAACGGCTCCTTGATCCGGCCGCTGATCGCCGAGACCGGGCAGGCGCGCTGGCACTTGCCGCAGCCTTTGCACTTTGCGGGGTCGATCTCGATCACCCTGAGCTTTTGACAGACCCCGGCCGGGCAGCGCTTGTCCGCGATGTGCGCCTCGTATTCGTCGCGGAAGCTGCGGATTGTGGACACCACCGGATAGGCCGCGCTCTTGCCGAGCCCGCACAGGGCGGTTGCCGAGATGGTGTCGGCCAGCTCCAGCAGCAGCTCGATGTCTCCGTCCTCACCCTGACCGGCCACGATGCGCGTAAGGATCTCCAGCATGCGCCGCGTGCCCTCGCGGCAGGGCACGCACTTGCCGCAGCTCTCGTTCTGCGTGAAGTTCATGAAGAACCGCGCCACTTCCACCATGCAGGTGTGCTCGTCCATGACCACCAGCCCGCCCGAGCCGATCATCGCGCCCACCTTCTTCAGGCTGTCGAAGTCGAGCGGCAGGTCCATATGCTCTTGGGTGAGGCACGCGCCCGAGGGGCCGCCGATTTGAACGGCCTTGAACCGCGCGCCGTCCCGCATGCCGCCGCCCACGTCCTCGATCACCTGGCGCAGCGTGGTGCCCATGGGCACCTCGATCAGCCCGGTGTTCTCGATGTTGCCGGTCAGCGCGAACGCCTTGGTGCCGGGGCTGTTCTCGGGGCCGATCGAGCGGTACCACCGGGCGCCGTTTGAAAGGATCAGCGGCACGTTGGCGAAGGTCTCCACATTGTTGAGCACGGTGGGCTTTTCAAACAGCCCCTGTTCCACGGTGCGCGGCGGCTTCACGCGCGGCATGCCGCGCTTGCCCTCGATCGACGCGGTGAGCGCGCTGCCCTCGCCGCACACGAACGCGCCCGCGCCGCGGTTGATGCTGAGGCGGAAGTTGAACCCGCTGCCCAAAATGTCGTCGCCCAGCAGGCCGTAGGCCTCGGCCTGCGCGATTGCCAGGCGCAGCCGCTCCACCGCCATCGGGTATTCGGCGCGCACGTAGATGTAGCCCTCGTCGGAACCCGCCGCAAAAGCTGCGATCATCATGCCCTCGAGCAGCCGGTGCGGGTCGCCTTCCATGATGCTGCGATCCATGAACGCGCCCGGGTCGCCCTCGTCGCCGTTGCAGACCACGTATTTTTTGGGCTCCGCCTGGCGCTTCACCTGCTGCCACTTGCGGCCCGCCGGGAAGCCCCCGCCGCCCCGGCCGCGCAGGTTGGATTCAGTAATTTCCCGGATGATGCCGTCCCTGTCCATGTCAAACAGCGCCTTTTCCAGCGCCAGGTAGCCGCCCGCGGCCAGGTACTCCTCGATCGAGTTGGCGTCGATGTGGCCGCAGTGACCGAGTACCAGCCGGGTTTGGCGCTCGTAGAACGGGATTTCGTCCTGGCGCTTGCGCACCTGGCCCCCTTTTGCGTAGGCCAGCCGCTCGATGTGTTCGCCGCGCGCGATCGTCTTCTCGACGATCTCCTCGCAGTCATCGGCCTTTACCCTGGTGTACAGCCAGCCCTGCGGCTCGATGCGCACCAGCGCGCCCATCTCGCAGAATCCGTGGCAGCCGCTCTTCTTGAGCCCCACGTGCTCGTGCGGCTCGGCGTCCAATTCCACGGCGCAGGCGATGCCGCGCGCCTCCATCAGCGCCTTCAGCCGGTCGTATACCATCAGCGAGCCGCTGGCGATGCAGCCCGTGCCCGCGCAGACCAAAATCTTTTGGGACTCGGCGTGCGACGCGGTCTCGCAGCGCTCGCGCAGCTTTATCAATGCATCCCGATCATTCAGCCTCGCCGGCATGTAGCAGTTCCTCCTTCAGTTCTTTCAACAGCGCGCTGGCCTTGTCGGGCGTCATCGCGGGGTAAACCCGGTCGTTTACCGTGATAACGGGCGCAAGTCCGCACGCGCCCAGGCAGCTGACCGTCTCCACGGTAAAGCCCAGGTCGCGGGTGGTGGCCTGTCCCTCCGCAAGGTTCAAATCGGCGCGCAGCCGCGTGAGGATCGGGATCGAACGGCGCACATGGCAGGCCGTGCCGTCGCACACCTTAATCACGTATTTTCCCTTGGGTTTCAGCGAGAAGTTTTCATAGAACGTGGCCACCGAGTAGATGCTGGCCTCGCTGACGCGCATCCGGCGGGCCAGGTAGGGGAATACCGGCTCGGGCAGATAGTGGTAGCGCTCCTGCACGTCCTGCAGGATGGCGATGACCGCCTGCGCCCGGGCGTCGTGACGCATAAGGATCTCGTCCACCGCGCTATAGTCAAACGCTTGCATCTGTAAACCTCCTTAACACTCAAGGCATACGATGAACCGTGCGCCGCCCAGTTCGTTAGTATTTTATCAAGCGTGAATCGTTCCGTCAAGAACGATTGCCTTTCGGCTGTGTTGATTTTGTGAGATGTACTCTTTGGCTCCAAAACTGTAAACACCGTGTCTCTATCCTGTAAAAGTTACCCAGGGGGTTGCTTCGATGATGGTTTTGTGCAAAAGTGTACTGAGAAACATGGGGCTTTTCACAGGTTTTTTGCCCCTGATTACAGCGACCGAGGGGTCGCGATCGAAGGAGGACTCCCATGAAGGTCTTATCCAAATTGCTCTCCCTATTGCTGATCGTATCCCTGTTCCTGAGCTTCGCGGCACCCGCATTCGCCGCGGAAGCGACGCCCGTTCCGGTTCCGGAAGGACGGCGCGAAGTGATTTTCTGGCACTGCTTCGGCGGCCTGATCGGCGAAGCTGTGCAGCGCGTGGTGGACGGCTTCAACGCCTCCCAGAACGACATATGGGTTACCGCCATTTTCCAGGGCGCGTATGATGACGCTTTGACCAAGCTGAAGGCCGCCATGCCCGCCGGTACCGGCCCCGACATGTTCCAGATGTTCGAGCTGGGCACCACCTTCCTCGTAAATTCCGGCTGGACGGTCCCGTTCCAGGAAATGCTGGAAAAGGATGCCGAGCCTTATATCTCGATCGACAACATCGAGCCGGCGCTGAGAAACTATTATACCTATGACGGCAAGATGGTCTGCATTCCCTTTAACCCCTCCACGCCGATCATGTACTTCAACAAGGACGTATTCAAAGAGGCGGGCCTCGATCCCGAGAATCCCCCGACCACTTTCAAAGAAATCATGGCCATCGCCGACAAGCTGACCGTCAAGGAAGGCAACCGCACCACCCGTTACGCTATGGGTCTGCCGATCTACGGCTGGTTCTTCGAGAACATGCTGGCCGGCGCAGGTTCGAACTACGTCAACAACGACAACGGCCGCACGGGCCATGCCACCGCCATCGAGTTTGACCAAAACGGCGTGGGCCAGATGATCCTGGAAAACTGGAAGCAGATGGTGGACGAGGGCATCCTCTACAACTATGGTGCGGACAACGGCGCCTCCCGCGACGGCTTCCTGGCCGGTCAGACCGCCATCACCCTGGAGTCCACCGCGCAGCTGCGCGTGCTCGAAAAGGGCAGCGAAGGCAAATTCGAACTGGGCACGGCCTACCTGCCCAGCATGCTCGACAAGACGCAGAACGGCGTCATCATCGGCGGCGCGAACCTCTGGCTGTGCAAGCAGGATGACGAGCAGCGCGTCAATGACGCCTGGACGTTCATCAAGTACGCCACCTCCGCGCCCGTGGCCGCTCAGTTCAGCATGGACACCGGCTACTTCTGCGCCAACATGACGGCGTACGACCAGCCCGAATTCCAGGAATACCTGAAGGCCAATCCGAGCTTCCTGACGGCGATCAACCAGCTGCACGACTGCCCCTCGAACTACGCGACGCAGGGCGCGTCCGTGGGCGTGATGCCGGAACTGCGCGCGATTTTCCAGGAGGAAGCCTCCCTGTACCTGGACGACGCCCAGTCCATCGAAGACACCTTGGCGAACCTGGCCGCCAAGAGCAACGCGGCGATCCAGAGCTACAACAAGACGGCTTACGGCGAATAATCATCCGCGAAGGGGCGCTCCCCCTGGGAGCGCTCCTTTTTCATTTCGAAATAAGGAGTGAGGCATTGTGAAAAGCGCACCGGCCGCCCAGCAGGGAATCAAACCCCGCGGGTTCTGGGCCTCCATTACGCCTTATCTGTATATCCTTCCGGCCATGGTTATCATGACGCTGTTCGTGTTCATTCCGTTTGGGAACACCATCAACCTGAGCACTGCCGTCACCGACGCCAACGGCGCGGTTGTGGAGCGGGTCGGGCTGCAAAACTATGTGGACGCGTTCAAGTCCCCCGATTTCCAGCAGATTTTGGGCGTTACCTTCCAGTTCGCGCTGGCCACGGTGCTCGGCTCGATCTTAATCGGCCTGATCACCGGGATCATCGCCAACGAGCAGTTCGTCGGGCGCGGCTTCTTCCGCACCGTATACGCCATGCCTCTGGCCGTTTCGTCCGCCGCGATCTCGGTCGTTTTTCTTTTTATCATGCATCCCACGTTCGGCATCCTCAACTATCTCTTGCAGGCCGACATAAAATGGCTGCGCAGCGTCAAGTACGCGCTGGGCTCCGTGTCGTTCGTGACCGTCTGGATGAACACGGGCCTCAATTTCATCTTCGTGATCGCGGCGTTGCAGTCGGTGGACAACTCGCTGTATGAAGCGGCGTCCATAGAGGGCGCGGGTTTCTTCCGCAAACACTGGAACGTGACCCTGCCCTGCATCTCGCCGACGCTGTTCTTCTTGCTGATCGTGAACATCATCAACTCGTTTCAGGCCTACGCCCAGATCAACCTGTTGACGCAGGGCGGACCGGGGAAATTCACGACCAACATCGTGTACAACATCTACCTCGAGGCGTTCCGCTACTCGCGCTTCTATATGGCGGCCACGCAATCGGTCATTCTGTTTATTTTGATCTTCCTCCTGACGCTGATCCAATTCAAGCTGGAAAAGAAGGTGACCTACTGATGATAGAGAAGAAATATGCTAAGTGGCTGTTCTTTCTGGTCAATCTGATCATCGGTGCGATCATTCTTTCGCCGCTTCTGTACGCGCTGGGCGCCAGCTTTATGACCGAGGCCGAGCTGATTAACTATCCGCCCGCGCTGATTCCCTCGTCCCTTCACCTGACGAACTACACGGCTGCGCTCCGGATGGCCCCGATATTCCGCTTTATCCTGAATTCCGTGATCGTGGCCACCGCCTGCACGGCGGCCCAGGTGTTTACCGGCGCGCTCGCGGGCTACGCGTTCGGCATCTTGCACTTCAAGGGGAAGAAGGAGCTGTTCTTCCTGATGCTGGCCACGATGATGATCCCCGGCCAGGCCATCATCATCGCCAACTACCTCACCGTGGTGAAGTTGAGCCAGATCGACAAGTTCGGCGCGTTGATTCTGCCCTACATGGCCAGCGCGTTCTGCGTGTTCAACATGCGGCAGGCGTTTCTGTCGCTGCCCTCGGAGCTCAACGAATCGGCGACCATCGACGGCTGCAACTCGTTCCAGTTTTTCATCCGCATCGGCCTGCCGCTGACCAAACCCTCGCTGGGTTCGCTCGGCATCTACACTTTCCTGGGCGTATGGAACCAGTATCTGTGGCCGCTGCTCGTGACCAACTCGGTCGAGATGCGCACGGTGCAAATCGGCATCGGCATGTTGCAAAACGCCGATGCCAACGCTTACGGGCCGATCATGGCCGGCACGATCATGATCTTGGTGCCGTCGATCCTGCTGTTCATTATCGGACAAAAATCCCTGATATCCGGATTGACCGCCGGCGCGGTGAAAGGATAGCAAGTCACGCCCCCTGAGCAGGCCGCATAGTATGCCCCGGAATCCCTGTGGAAAGGAGCATCTGTTGTGGCATACGTAATAAATTCGATGGGTCGTTCGCGCAAGCGTTGCCGACCCTGCTCGGACGATACCATGGGCGCGTTCGATCCCCCGTGCACCGGGCCGCGGGCCTGCGACTGCGCCTGCCGTAACCATTGCCTTCAGCCGCGCTCTATGCGCAACGTCATCTTCCGGGGGCCCTGCGCGCCCGGTCCCGACACCGAGGGCGCGCTGGAGCGCTGCCGCCGTCGGGCGTGCAGGCATCGGAGGGGCTACGGGTTCTTCGCGCGGGTGGGCACGCTGACGGCGGCCGCGGGCGAAGCGCTGCCGCTGGACTCGGTGGTGCGCGAATCGGAGGGCGCGTTCGAACGCGAGAACCGCGCGATCGAGATCCGCCGGCCGGGCATCTACCTGGCCTCGTTTGCGCTGACGCTGCCGGCCGGCGCGACGGTGAGCACGCAAATCGCCATGACGCTTGGCGGCAGGACCATCCCGGGCTCGGTGGTGAACGTGGTCAAGGCGCCCGGCTCGTCCGCCACCACCTTCGTGCAGGCGATGTTTGAGGTGACCGTGCGCGACGAGCGGCTGGAGGTGCGCACCTCGAACGCCTTGAACCTGGTGGGCGACTCGCCGCTCGAGACGCTGGCCAGCCTGACCATTTTGCAACTTGACGGAGACCGCGAATGCCGCGAACTCGAGGAGAGCGAGGACCGCGAATGCCGCAGGCTCGAGGAGCTCGCAGAGAGTGAAGCATGCGAAGCGTGCGGATGCCGCTGCGGCCGACATGGCCATGGCTGCTGTTGCCATTGCGATTGCTAGCGCAATCGGTCCCGCCCTGCCATGCCCCGCCCCGGCGCATAGTCGCCGGGGCGGACTTTTGACAAAATAACAGCAGCGCCGTTGCGCGGGTGCGGACTTGTGTGTACAATGGGCGCATGAAGCGGGCGTTCTTTCATGTTTATGGGCGGCTGATGAGTGGATCGGGCCTTGTCTACGCCGCGGGACTGGCCTTCGGCATGGGGCTTTTGTGCAACTGGCTGAGTCTTATGGAGCGCGGCCCCAGCTTTTCCGCCCATTTTTCGACGCTGTGCCTCTACCTGATGGCGGCGCTGCCGCTGTGGACGGCGAATGCGTTCGGGCGCGGCGCGCAGGCGGAGGGGCCCGAGGCGCGAGGGCGGTTTTGGGCATACCTGGCGGCGCACGCCGCGGCCTCCTTGGGGCTCGCGCTGTACCTCTTGCCGATCGCGCCCGGCGCGCTGTCGTTCACCGCTCTGTTCGGGTTCTTCGTCACCGGCGCGGTGTTGACCGGGCTGTGCCTGTGGATTGCAGGCCGGCTGCGGCGGCGCTGGGCCGCGCTTGCCGTCGCGCTGGCGGCGCTCATACTGCTGCGCGAAGCGCCCGAGCTGGCGTCGGCGCTGGCCATGTATCCGGCGGGCGTGTGGTGGGCGCGCTCGCTGGTCCGGCTGTCGCCGTTTTCGCTGTTGGGAAATTTCCTCAATGGGCTGATCGACGTGAAGGCCGTGCTGTACGCGGCGGGGTTTTGCGTTCTGGCGGCCGCATTGGTCGGGCAACAGGCCGCCCCGCCTGCGGGCACTCACCGCCCCGCCTGCGGGCGCCCCTCCAAGCAGGGGAACAGGAGGGCGTTGGCCTCTGCGGCCATCTTCATCCTGTTCATCGCCGCCGTCGCCCTGCTGCCGGTCAATCTGACGCTGATCGACGTGACGCCGGCGCGGGTGACCGTGGTGTCGGACGGGATGGCGCGCGCGCTCAACGGGCTGCGCGAGCCGGTCACCGTGCACCAGGTGGCGGGCGTGGGCGCGGAGGATGTCTGGATCAAGACCTACCTCGAGAAGCTGGCCGAGCGGCACGCCTTCATCACCTACCGCCTGGTCGATCCGGCCGAGGACGCGCAGCTTAAGGCATTGCAGCTCGAGGACAACAGCCTGGTCGTGGAGCAGGGCGACGAGCTGGTGATCGTGCGCGCCGCCAACCTGTACGCCGAGATTGAGACGACCGCGGGCGCGCGCCATTCGTTTGAGCTCGAGGGCGCGCTGCTGACCGCGCTCAGCGACATCACTCAGATCGACATGACCTACGCGGGCGTGCCGCCGGGCCGGACGCTCGACGTGCCGCCGGTCGAATTGACCGACGGCCAGGCGCGCGTTCTGGCCTACGCGTTTGTGGGCGCGCCGCTGGCGCTGGGGATTTTCGTGGGGTTACGAATGATGAGGGGGCGCTCGCGTGAGGCGCGTAAACGATAACACCAAGGCCATTGTGTCGATCATCTTTGTCAACGTGCTCTGGGGGCTGTCGTTCATCGCGTCGAAGCGGGCGCTGGGCGCGGGCTTTCAGCCGTTCTCGCTGGCGCTCGTGCGGTTTGGGGTGTCGGCCGTCGTGCTGCTGCCGATCCTGTATCGCCGCGAGGGCCTGACGCTGCCGAGGGGCGCGCTTGGGCGGCTGCTTTTGTCCTCGCTGCTGGGCATGACGCTGTACTTCCTGTTCGAATACGGCGGGCTTCAACGCACCAGCGCCTCCACCGCGTCGCTGATTATCGCGGCGGTGCCCGCGTTCACGCTGCTGTCCGGGGCGATCTTCCGGCGGCGACACTACCCGCCGGTGTGCTACCTGGGCGTGCTGGGTTCGCTCGCGGGCGTATATCTGATCGTGCGTTACGGAGCGAACGGCGGCGGCGATTCGCTGGTCGGCAATCTGTTCATCCTGTGCGCGGCACTGTGCTGGGTGGGCTACATTGAGGTGACCGACGCGCTGATGACGGCGCATTCGAGCCTTCAGATCACCTGCTGGCAGAGCGTGCTGGGCGCGCTGACGCTGATTCCCTGTGCGCTGACCGAGCGCGTCGATTGGGCGGCGATCGAACCGGTGGGCTGGATCATGGCGCTGTACCTGTCGCTTTTGTGCTCGGTGGTGGCGTATTTGCTGTACGTGGGCGCCATCCGGGTGCTGAAGCCGTTTCAGACCTCGTTGTTCATCAACATCAATCCGCTGGCCGCGGTGCTGGGCGGCGTACTGCTGCTCGGCGAGACCGTGACGCCGGTGCAGCTGATCGGCGGCGCGGCGGTGCTGGTCAGCATCTTTGTGGTCAATCGCTCGTCAATACCTGCGAAAAGAGGGACGTAGATGTACAAACGGTTTGGAAAGCGGATGTTGGACATCCTGCTGTCGGCGCTGGCGCTCGTCGCGCTCTCTCCGGTGATGGCGATCGTGGCGCTCGCGGTGAAGCTCACCTCGAAGGGACCGGTGCTGTTCCGGCAGAAACGCGTGGGCAAGGACAAGCGCCTGTTTGAAATCTACAAGTTCCGCACGATGTACGCGGATACGCCGGGCGACACCCCGACGCACCTGCTCAAAGGCGCGCGCGCGCACATTACGCGCGTGGGCGGGTTTTTGCGCAGGTCCTCGCTCGACGAGCTGCCGCAGTTGCTCAACATCCTGCGCGGCGACATGAGCGTCGTCGGCCCCCGACCCGCGCTGTGGAACCAGGCCGACCTGATCGCCGAGCGCGATCGGTACGAGGCCAACGCGTTGACGCCGGGGCTGACCGGGCTCGCGCAGGTCAGCGGCCGCGACGAGCTGCCGATCGCTGCGAAGGCGCGCCTCGACGGCGAATACGCGGCAAAGCTCTCCTTCGCGCTCGACGCTTGGTGCGTGTGGCGCACGGCGCGGAAGGTGTTTCAGGCCGACGGCGTGGTCGAAGGCGCGAAGGACGACCGCCCGGTTATCTGATTTTGCAGGAAGGACTTTCGGCGGCTTCATATTCCGTTAGAAATTACGCGGTTGCCCCTCTTTTATGAAATATGAATATGTTAATTGTTGCATATCGGGCTAAAATGGCTTGACGCCTCCCCCCCTCGTTCGGTATGATGTAGGGCAATTACCCGGTGGTCTGGCGGGTATCGCGTCAAGACCGCCATCTAGAGGAGGGTCGGCCCTTGATCGAGTTCAACAACAAGCGCAACATGCTGATCGAGTGCGAATACAAGTATTCGCTGCAGGACGTGGAAAACCCGGTGCTGTACCGGGACATGTTCACCTACGGCGAGGTGCCCAAGTGCACGTTCAATCAGCGGCTGACGCCGCTCAACCCGCCGGACGAGATATTTATCACCGACACCACCTTCCGCGACGGGCAGCAGAGCCGGGCGCCCTACACCCCCGAGCAGATCGTGCACCTGTATAAACTGCTTTCGAAGCTCGGCGGGCCGAACGGCAAGATCCGCCAGTGCGAGTTCTTTTTGTACAGCGAGGCCGACCAGCAGGCGGTGCGCATGTGCCAGGAACTCGGTCTGCCCTTTCCTCAAATTACCGGCTGGATCCGCGCGCGCAAGGAGGACTTTGAGCTGGCGCGGCGGATGGGCCTGCGCGAATGCGGGATCCTGGTCAGCTGCTCCGACTACCACATCTTCAAAAAGCTCAGAAAGACGCGCTCGCAGGCGATGGAGGGCTACCTCGCCGTGGTCAAGCAGGCGCTCGACGCCGGCATCTACCCGCGCTGCCACCTGGAGGACATCACGCGCGCCGACTTCTACGGTTTCGTGGTGCCCTTCGCGCTCAAGCTCAGCGAGCTGATGAGCGCTAGCGGAATGCCGATCAAGCTGCGCGCCTGCGACACGATGGGCTATGGCGTGCCCTATCCGGGCGCGTCGATGCCGCGCAGCGTTCCGGGCATCATCTACGGCCTGAACGTGTACGCCGGGTTCCCGGCGCAGCTGATCGAGTGGCACGGCCACAATGACTTCCACAAGGCGGTGGTCAACGCGGCGACCGCCTGGCTGTACGGCGCGGCGTCGGTCAACTGCTCGCTGCTGGGGATCGGCGAGCGCACCGGCAACACCCCGCTCGAGGCCATGGTCATCGAATACGCGCAGCTGCGCGGCACGGTAGACGGCATGGACACCACGGTCATCCGCGACATCGCCGACTACTATGAGCAGGAGCTGGGCTACAAGATCTACGAGAAGCAACCGTTCGTGGGCAGGGATTTCAACATGACCCAGGCCGGCATCCACGCGGACGGCCTGCTCAAGGACGAGGAGATATACAACATCTTCGACACCGCGAAGATCCTCAAGAGCCCGCCCAGCGTATCGATCTCGAGCACCTCGGGCCTGGCCGGCATCGCGGTGTGGATGGCGCGGCACCTAGGTGCCGCAACGCCGATCGGCAAGGACGATCCGCGCGTGGTCAGGCTCAAGGAATGGGTGGATCAACAATATGCCGCCGGGCGCGTGACGCAGATCGGCGACGCCGAGCTGCACGAGGCGGGCGTCGCGCTCGGGTTATTCTGATGATACGGGGGGGACGCGCGTGAACCTAGTGCAAAAGCTGATTTCGTCGCACCTGGTCTGCGGCGACATGGCGCCGGGGCAGCCGGTCGCGCTCAAGATCGACCAGACGCTGACCCAGGATTCCACCGGCACCATGGCCTATCTGCAATTTGAGGCGATGGGCATCGACCGCGCCAAGACAAAGCGCTCGGTCGCCTACATCGACCACAACATGCTGCAGGCCGGGTTCGAGAACGCCGACGACCACAGGTACATCCAGACGGTCGCCAAGGCGCACGGCATCTACTGCTCGAAGCCGGGCAACGGTATCTGCCACCAGGTGCACCTGGAGCGCTTCAGCGTGCCGGGCGAGACCTTGCTCGGCAGCGACAGCCACACGCCCACCTGCGGCGCGGTGGGCATGCTGGCCATGGGCGCGGGCGGGCTGGACGTGGCGGTCGCCATGGGCGGCGGTGCGTACCACATCGCCATGCCGCGCGTACTGAACGTGCACCTGACCGGCCGGCTGCCCCCGATGAGCACGGCCAAGGACGTGATTTTGACGATCCTCGGCGCGCTCAGCGTCAAGGGCGGCGTCGGCAAGGTGCTCGAGTACACCGGGCCGGGGGTTGAAAGCCTCACCGTGCCCGAGCGCGCCACGATTGCCAACATGGGCGCGGAGCTGGGCGCGACCACCTCGGTGTTCCCGAGCGACGGGGTTACGCTTCAGTTTCTCGCGGCGCAGGGGCGCGAAGGCGACTTTTGTGCGCTGGCCGCCGACGGGGACGCCCGGTACGACGAGCGGCTGGAGATCGACCTTGCGCAGATCCGCCCGATGGCCGCACAGCCGCACAGCCCCGACAACGTGGTCCCGGTCGCCTCCATCGCCGGCATCCGCGTGGATCAGGTGGCGATCGGCAGCTGCACCAATTCGTCGTTTGCCGACATGATGAAGGTGGCCGAGATTTTAGAAGGGCGCACCGTGGCCGAGCACGTTTCGCTGGTCATCGCGCCGGGCTCCAAACAGGTGCTCAATATGCTGGCCGGCAACGGCGCGCTGGCGACGATGATCGCGGCGGGCGCGCGCATACTGGAATCGGCCTGCGGGCCCTGCATCGGCATGGGTCAGGCGCCGGCGACGGGCGCCGTCTCGCTGCGCACGTTTAACCGCAATTTCTACGGCCGCAGCGGCACCGCCTCGGCGCAGGTGTACCTCGTCAGCCCCGAAACCGCCGCGGTGTCGGCGCTCGAAGGCGTGCTGACCGATCCCGCGCGCACCCCCGCGCCGGCCGCGATCGTGCCCGAGCGCTTCCTGATGAACGACAATCTGGTGGTCGCGCCCGCGCCCGAGGGCGAAACGGCGCAGGTCGTGCGCGGCCCCAACATCAAGCCGTTCCCGCTGGGCTCGCAGCTTCAGGGCGACCTGGCGGGCGAGGTGCTGATCGTGCTGCCGGACGACATCACCACCGACCACATCATGCCCTCGAACGCGAAGCTGTTGCCCTACCGCTCGAATATCCCGTACCTTTCCGAGCACTGCCTCGCGCCCTGCGACGCCGGCTTCCCGGCGCGCGCGCGGGAGAAGGGCGGCGGGTTCATCGCAGCCGGTTCCAACTACGGCCAGGGTTCGAGCCGCGAGCACGCGGCGCTCGCGCCGCTGTACCTGGGGATCAAGGCGGTGCTGGCCAAGTCGTTCGCGCGCATCCACGCGGCCAATTTAATCAACAACGGCATCCTGCCGCTCGAGTTCGCCGATGAGGCGGACTACGACGCGCTGGCCGAGGGCGCGCTGCTTACGATCGAGGACGTGCGCCGCCAGGTCGAGCGCGCGGTGCGCACCGGGATGGTGACCGTAAACGCGAGCGGCAGGCCGATCGCGATGAAGTTGAGCCTGTCGGAGCGGCAGGCGCGCATTTTGCTCGCGGGCGGGCTGATAAACGAGACGAGGAGGGCGGCCAATGACGCATAGGGCGGTGCTGGTGCCCGGCGACGGGATCGGGCCGGAGATCGCGCGCGCGACCTGCCGAGTCATCGAAAAGGCGGGCGCTGAGATTGAATGGCAGGTATGCGAGGCGGGCGAGGCGATGATCGCCGTGCATGGCGCGGCGCTGCCGCCGGACACGATCGCCGCGATCCGGGCGACCGGCGTGGCGCTCAAGGGCCCGATCACCACGCCGATCGGCGTGGGCTTTCGCTCGGTCAACGTAATCATGCGCAAGGAGCTCGACCTGTACGCCAACGTGCGCCCGGCGCGCAGCTGGCCCGGCGTAAAGACGCGGTTTGAGGGCGTTGACCTGGTCGTGGTGCGGGAGAACACCGAGGATCTGTACGCCGGCGTGGAGCACATGGTCGGCGAGGACGCGGCGGAATCGATCAAGATCATCACGCGCAAGGGCTCGGAGCGGATCGTGCGGTACGCGTTTGAATACGCGCGCGCGAACGGGCGCAAGCGCGTGACGGCGGTGCACAAGGCCAACATCATGAAGTGTACCGACGGGCTGTTTCTGCGCGTGGCGAGAGAAGTGGCCTCGCAATACCCCGAGATCGCGTTTGACGACATGATTATCGACGCGCTGTGTATGCGCCTGGTGCAGATGCCGGAGGCGTTCGACGTGCTGGTCATGCCGAATTTGTACGGCGACATCGTGTCGGATCTGGCGGCGGGCTTGGTCGGCGGGCCGGGGCTCGCGCCCAGCGCCAACGTGGGACAGGGGATCGCGATCTTCGAGGCCGTGCATGGCAGCGCGCCGCAACTTACGGACACGGACACGGCGAACCCCGCCGCGCTGATGCTGTCGGCGGTGATGATGCTCAAGCACCTGGGCGAGGCGGACGCGGCGCGGCGGATGCAAGGGGCGATTGAGTCGTGCTTGATGGGGGGCCGGCAAGTCACCCGCGACCTGGGCGGCACGCTGGGCACACAGGCGTTCGCCGACGCGATAATCGCACGGATGTAAGGGTCTTCCCCGCGTGAGCGCGACGGGAGTCCAGAGGGCAAAGCCCTTTGGCGGGTTCCAAGGGCGGCGCCCTTGGCCACCGGAGGCACGCCTCCTCGTCCCCCGCGCCGCCGTATCCGGTACCTAAGCGATAGAACCGGAACGCCGGTTCCATGCAAAGGCGGCGCGGCCGTCCCCCAATGCGACCGCAGGGAGCGAGGCCGGACCCGTTACGTAAAACCGAAAAGTCATGCGTCTTTGAGAAAAGCTGCCTGTGCGCACTCCCCTTGCCTCCCTCTGACGCGCGCATCCTCTGGATGCACGAGAGGTGGCGCGAAGCGCCGGAGGGAGAGAAGCCTGCTGGTCGCACCGAGAAAGCTTCATCGGTGCGACCAGTCCGCGTTTCTCCCTTGGTTGCCTGTGGCCGACATCCCCCGACGAAGGATGGGCGTACCAGAAGAAGCCAAGGAAGAATCCCCTAGACGCTGTAGACACTCCCCCTGCATTACGAAACAACAGGGCCGGACTCGTCCTGAAATATAGAGGCGCTGCCCGTCGGCAGCGCCTCTATATTTCAGAACATCGGGAACGCCGCGCCGCCCCTTCACGGAGCCCGCTTCGCATTCCTATTACTCAAACACCAAATACGGCGGCGCGGAGAACGGGAGAACGTGCCTCCGGCGGCCAAGGGCTCTGCCCCTGGACCCCGCCAAAGGGTTTCACCCTCTGGACTCCCTGCACCGCTCACGCGGGCCCCCTACCCCTTACGCTTCCGCCACCCACAGCCCGTGCAGGTTGCACCAGGCGTATACGCTGACCGGGCCGTCGTCGGTCAGGCGGAACGTCGCCTTCGGTTCGCCGGTATGATCCAGCGTGACGCGCTGCGTAACCGCGCCCTGCGCCGCCGCGATCCAGCCGATGTAGTGCTCCGGGACCATCGGATGGGGCACGCTGCCCACCGAGACCGTAAGCACATCGCCCTCGCGCACGCATGCCGGCACGTGCTTCTCCTGCGCCGCGTCCGCCGTGTTGGCTTTAAGCTCGGTCATCGGCTGGCCGCAGCACACCACCGTCGGGCCCCTGTCCTCGATCATCCCCACCAGATTGCCGCAGATCTCGCACCTGAGAAACTTACGCTTGTTGTCCATGGTTCCACCCCTTTCATTCAGTAAAAAGCCGCCCGGCGCGACCGGTCAGCGGATGAACGCGCCTTTTTCCGATTCCTCAAACGCGGCCCTCAGTTCCGCCTGCGGAACGTCTCCGTGCCCGATCACGCGCACCAGGCCGCCCCCGCGCCGTTGCGCGCATGCCCCGAATCTCCTTGACAATGCGCTTCTCCATCGCATGTTCCCTGCCGGCCAATCGGCGCTCGCAGGGTACAAAGCATCCTCGATGTGCATATCATATTATGGAGTGTCGCGCTTGTCAAGAGATGCCGTTCGAACCGCGTATTGCCAAACGTGCGCCGCTTTGCTATAATTCTGGTTGTAAAAGGGGGGATTCACGATGCCGGACATGGAGGTACGCGACCTGTTCGACCTTACAAAGACGCTGGCCGCGCCGCTGTTCGAGGACGTGCGCTACCCATGGGAGGTCCTGAAGGAGATCAAGGCGTTCATACGCGCGTTGGGGGCTCGGCTTAGCCCCGACGAATATGAGCGAAAGGGCGAGGACATCTGGATCGCGCGGGATGCGTTGGTGTTCCCCTCGGTCTACATCGAGGGTCCGACGGTCATCGGCCGCGGCGCTCAAATCCGGCATTCGGCGTTTATCCGCGGCAGCGCGCTGGTGGGCGCGGGCGCTGTGGTGGGCAATTCCACCGAACTCAAGAACGTCATCCTGTTTGACGAGGTGCAGGTGCCCCACTTCAACTACGTGGGCGATTCGGTGCTGGGCTACAAGGCGCACATGGGCGCGGGCGCGATCACCTCGAACGTGCGCAGCGACAAGCGCAACATCGTCGTGCACGCCCCGGACGGCGACATCGAAACCGGGCTGCGCAAGTTCGGCGCGATACTGGGCGATCATGTCGAGGTGGGCTGCAACAGCGTGCTCAATCCGGGCACGGTGGTCGGTCCGCATTCGATCGTGTACCCCACCTCGAGCGTACGCGGCGTGGTGCCGGCGTACTCGATCCACAAGCATTCCGGCGCAATCATTCCGAGGATCATGGAGGATAGAGGCTGATGGGCAGATTGTTTGGAACCGACGGCGTGCGCGGCGTCGCCAATGAAAAGCTGACCTGCGAACTGGCACTGGGCATCGGGCGGGCCGCGGCGATGGTGCTCTCGGGCGGCAACCGGCGCAGGCCCTTGTTCGTGGTGGGTTCGGATACCCGCATCTCGTCGGAGATGCTGTCGATGTCGCTGACCGCGGGGCTGTGCTCGGTGGGCGCGGACGTGCTGGTGCTGGGCGTGGTGCCCACGCCGGCGGTGGCGTTCCTGGTGGGCAAGTACAAGGCCGACGCCGGCGTGATGATTTCGGCGTCGCACAATGCGGCCGAGTACAACGGGATCAAGATCTTCTCGGGCGACGGCTACAAACTGCCGGACGACCTCGAGGAGCGCATCGAGGCGATCGTGCTCGACAAGGTGGCCGAGCCGCTCTACCTGACCGGCGGCGACATCGGCAAGGTCACCTACAAGACCGGTGCGGTCAAGGACTACGTCGATCACCTGAAATCGACGGTGCCCTTCTCGCTCAACGGGCTTAAAGTCGCGGTGGACTGCGCGCACGGCTCGGCCAGCGCGACCGCGCGTCGGCTGTTTGAGGAGTTGGGCGCCGACTGTCACATCCTGTTCGACGAACCCGACGGACTCAACATCAATTCGGCCTGCGGCTCGACGCATATGGAGGCGCTCAGGGCCTATGTGCTCGAGCACAAATTGGATGCCGGCGTGGCCTTCGACGGCGACGCCGACCGCTGCCTGTGCGTGGACGACGCGGGCAACATCGTGGACGGCGACTTCATCATGGCCGTGTGCGCGCTCGACATGAAAAAGCGCGGCAAGCTTGCCCGCGACGCGGTGGTGGGTACGATCATGACCAACCTGGGCTTTGTAAAATTCTGCGAGCAAAACGGCATCAAGTTCGCCGCCACCAAGGTGGGCGACCGGTTCGTGCTGGAGGAGATGCTGCTCGAGGAGTACAACTTCGGCGGCGAGCAGTCGGGCCATGTGATCTTCCGCGATTTTGCGACCACGGGCGACGGCCAGCTGACCGCGGTTCAGTTGCTGTCGCAGATGCGGCGCGAGGGCAAAAAGCTCAGCGAACTGACGAGCGTCATGACCCGGTTCCCGCAGGCGATGATCAACGTCCGCGTGTCGCCCGAGGGCAAGCTCAACTTCTACACCAACCCCGACGTGCGCGAGGCCATCGACGCCGCCAAGCGCACGCTGGGCAAGGACGGCCGCGTCGTGGTGCGCGTGTCGGGCACCGAGCCGCTGATCCGCGTCATGACCGAGGGCCGGGACGAGGCGCTGATCCAAAGGACCGCCGAGGAGACCGCCGCGGTGATCCGCAGTCGGCTCGCCGACTGACGCCGGTCACGCGCATCCGGCTGCGGCCTTCCTTGGCCGCAATCGCATACTCGCCCTTCGCGCAGGTCGGCGGGCGCGTTGCGAAGGGAGGGTTGCGACCCGCCCCATCCCCTCCAGCCGGTGGCTCGGGGAATGGGGCGATGCCGGGACAAATTGTTTTATTTTGCGGGAGGGATCGGGATGAAGGTGCAGGAGTCGCGGGAGAACTACCTCGAGGCGATCTACGTGCTGGGCGAGCGTCAGGGCCATGTGCGCTCGATCGACGTGGCGGGCTACCTCGATTTCTCCAAGCCCAGCGTCAGCGTGGCGGTGGCGAACCTCAAGAGCGCGCTGCTCGTGACCGTGGACGAGGGCGGCAACCTCCACTTGACCGAGGCCGGACGCGCGTTGGCCGCGCAGGTGTACGAGCGCCACACGCTGCTGAGCCGGGTGCTGGTGCGCCTGGGCGTGGACGAGCAAACCGCCGCCGAGGACGCCTGCCGCATCGAGCACGTCATCAGTCAGGTGACCTTCGACCGGATCAAGGAATGGGCGGCGGCCTCGCTGCGTGAGGAATGATATATCGGCTGCGCCGATGTGAAATGTGCTGGGGCACATAGGCGGGTGACCGTGAAACGGCGCGGGGCGAACGCGCCCCGCGCACAAGCCCCGTAGGGGCCGTTCACGAAGTGTCGGGAAGCATCGCCCACATCGGCCCGCCCGGTTGCGCGTTAAGCGAAGCTGCGGCTATGCGACCGGCAGGTTCACCACCCCGCCTGCGGGCACCCCTCCAGGGAGGGGAATAAGCAGGTAGCCATTCCCCTCCTCGGAGGGGTGGCGCGAAGCGACGGGGTGGTGAGCCTGATGGCAGGACTCGAGAAAGCGGGTACGGGGGTTGGGTTACGCCCTGCGGGGGCCACCACCCCGCCTGCGGGCACCCCTCCTGGGAGGGGAATGGGAAGGGCCGCCCGCATAGCACGTTTGCCCGACGGCAGGCGACCGGAGATCACCCCGACGGCGGGCGCGAAGCGCCTCGCCGTTCGTTCCCTCATTCCGTCGTTCCTTTGTTCCCTTGTTTCTTCGCTCCCTTGTTTCCTCGTTCCCTCGCTTTTTCGTTCCCCCGTTCCCCTCCCCGGGGGAATGGGGGGCCGAAGCCCCCGTAACCACGCGCCCACGGGCATGTACCGGGGGCGTGAATGCGATTGCGACCAAGGGAGGCCGCAGCCGACCGACTCGCAATCGCTTCCCGTCCGCCTGCCGCCCGGGAGGCCCCGCAGGGCCGAGAGGCAGGCGGCCCCGTCACCCCATCGTTCCCCCGTATCCAATCGGACTCGAAAGATTTCCGGCCTCCCGGTCGCCCGCGAAGCGGGCAAGCGACCGGGAGGCCGGAAAGATTTTGAGGCCCCGCGCCGCGCGTCAGCGCGACGATCCGAACAACCGCTCCAGGTGCGGCCTGATGCGTCCGCGGTTGCGCATGGCTTCGGCGCTTAGGTAGGCGGTCTGGTACTGCGGGTTGCCGGGGCGCTGACGGGTGGCGATGCCGAAGTACAGCACCGCCTTTTCCACCTCGCCCAGCCGCAACAGCACCGCGCCGAACAGGTAGTTCCACTCGGCCGACCGTGTGGCGACGCGCATCAGAGCCTGCCGCGCGGCCGATAGCTGGCCCAGGCCCAACAGCTTGCGCACGTCGTCCAGCTGCTCGCGCTCGGGCGTGGTTTCGTTGACCGAGTCCATCCGCGCGGCCTGCTTGAGCGCTTCTTCAAAAGCTTGATTGATTTCCACCATCCTGCGCTCGGCCCACATGCGCTCCGGCCCTTCGCCAAAGCGATCCGGATGCCAGCGCCGGGCAAGTTCCCGGTGGGCGCGGCGAATCTCGGTGACCGAAGCGTCCTTCGAGACGCCCAGCGTTTCATGCGCTGTCGCCATGCGCGCACCCCTTTCAAGAAATTTACATCAGTATTATACACGCGGAGCGGCTCTTTGTCCACACGCTGTTGTTAAAATTCCAAGCCCCTCGCATCCGGCTGCGGCCGTTCGCGACCACCCTGTCGTTTATTACGGAATCGTGTCGGATTGGGTAAAAATGTAATATGTACGATATATTGTGTCCTATTTACAAATCCCTCCATTTGAGATACAATATATGCGGGCGGCGGGTGCGTGATGTGCGAGCCGCCGACTTATGCAAAGAGGCGAGGATATCTGTTTCCATGCACGTCAAAGCGCAAAGCCCCGGCCGTCGGCCCAAGAAACGAGCCATGCCCCGCTATTCAAAAGCGGTGATTCGCTGGCTGATTTTTTGTTTCCCGGCGGGCTTGCTGATGATGTGGAGCGACCGTTGCCGCTGGTCGCGGCAGACCAAGAGCCTGATTTCCTGCGGCATCGCCGGCGCGCTGATTGCGGTGCTGTTGCCGATCACGCTGCCGCCGCAACGCGCCGCGGGCGGCGTGCAACTGGTCAGCGCCCAGCCGGTGATCGCGATCCAGGGCCCCTGCCAGGACCCGGAGGACGTCGGCGCCTTCGAGGTCGACGTCCCCATCTCCATCAAGCCGCCGTCGGTGGTCGTGGAGCCGACGCCGGAGCCGCCCGCGATCTACGTCTACTGCAACACCGGCGGCAAGTACTACCACACTGGCAAGTGCCGCTACGCCACGAAGAAATCGGCGTACCTTTCGCTGGACACGGCGCTGGACAAGGGCTTCACCCCCTGCAAGGACTGCAACCCGCCGGCGGAGTACCCGCCCGGATAAAACGTGAAAATTGACAGGAGCGCCCGGCGCTCCTGTTTTTCCGCTCCGCGCGTTAAAATCTCCGCGACGCTTGACAGCGGAGGGGGTATGTGGTTTAATGATCGATGGTAAACATCTTTTAAGCGCGGTACAGAGATGCCGGCAAGGATCATAGGGGGAGTGGTCGGCAGACCACTTTGGGGTTCATTACCCTGTTTTGCCTTGCCCGCATCGCGGGTGAGGCATTTTTGTGCCGCGACACGAGAGGGAGGGCGAGCCCATGATGAAGTCCCATGAAGCGCACCTCGGATACCTGCCCGACGAGCGACCGCCATTTTTGAAGCTGCTGCTGTACGCGCTGCAGCAGGTGGTGGTCATGTTCCCCGCGACGGTGGCCGTGGCGCTGATTACCGGCTTCCAGGTGTCCACCACGATCTTCGCCAGCGGCCTGGCGACGCTGTGCTTCATCCTGATTACCGGGCGCAAGATCCCGCTGTACTACGGCTCGAGCTTCGCCTATCTGAACGCGGTCTCAAGCCTGATGGCGACCGAAGCCATCACGCAGAAGCTGAGCCCCGAGGCGCTCGCGCAGCTGAACGCCTGGAGCAGCCACTTGACCTCGGTGCTGCCGGGCGAGGCCATCGCCTACGCGCAGTTCGGCATCATCATGTCGGGCCTCGTGTCGATCGCGGCGGGCCTTGCGATCCGCTTCTTCGGCCGGAACGCCATCGAGAAGATCCTGCCGCCCTCGATCACCGGCTCGATCGCCATGATTATCGGCCTGACGCTGGCCGGCAACGCGCTGCGCGACGCGGCCCCGGTCGCGGGCGCGGCCGGCGTGCTGGGCGGCTCGTGGGTATGGGTGGTGTCGCTGTCTACGCTTTTGTCCACCGTGCTGTTCTCGCGCTACCTGAAGGGCTTCCTGGGCCAGCTGCCGCTGCTGCTGGGCGCCGCGGTGGGCTGCGCGGTGGCCGCTGGGCTGTACGCCGTCGGCGGGCCGGAAATGAACCTGTTTCGCGCCATCCCGGCCGAGGCGCTGTCGGCCTCGCTGTGGACGAACGGCGTACTCGCGGTGCCGGCGTTCACCCTGCCCAAGGCTTCGGCGGCGGCGGTGTTCGCGATCATGCCCATCGCGATTGCGACGATCCCGGAATCGACCGCGCATATGTACCAGCTGGACATCTACGTGAACGACGTGGCGCGCAAGAAGGGCGTCGATAAGAAGTACAACCTGATCGACAAGCTGGACCTGAACCTGATCGGCGACGGGCTGTGCGACATGGTGTCGGGCGTGGTCGGCGGGCCCGCGGGCACCAACTACGGCGAGAACATCTCCACAATGGCGATCACGCGGGTGTTCTCGGTGCCCGTGCTGGCCGCGGCGGCGGTCATCGCGATGGTGATCTCGTTCTTCACGCCGCTGATCCGGGCGATCTACGGCATCCCGATGGCGGTCATCGGCGGACTCGAGGTGTACCTGTTCGGCGCGATCGCGGCGCAGGGCATCGCGATCATGATCGAGAAGCAGGTGGACATGTTCAGCGCCAAGAACATCGCGGTCATCGCCACGATCATGACGATCGGCGTGGGCGGCCAGTACGCCTTTGGCGGCAACATCGACTTCCTCGGCCTGCAGGTGCCCTGCATCGCCGGCGCGGCGATCTTCGGAATCGCGCTCAATCTGCTGCTGAGCATCGGGGAGAAGAAGTAGGGGCGGATGGCCCGAAGCGGCCTGTCGCCTTTACGGGGGACGCGGTTTTGCGCAGCGGGGACGGACTCGTTCTGATAATATGGGGCGCGGCCCGACGGGCCGCGCCCCATATTTCAGAACATCGGGAACGACCGCACCGCCGCGGCTCGGACTCGGCGCTCCGGCTCTATCGCTTAAGCGTCGGATACGGCGGCACGGGGGGACGTTGGGTTTCCACCCCAAACCCCGCTCAGGGGCTTTGCCCTTAAGAATCCCATCATCCGCTCACGCGGGGAGGATCGCCGCTATCGCGCCGGAAAGCAGCTCTCCCTTTCCACGATCCGGCAGGGCAGTTCCACGCGCATGTGCTCGCGGTGGCCGCCACGGATGCGGTCGAGCAGCAGCAGGCCCGCCATGTGGGCCATGTCCGCGCGCGGGATGTCGACCGTGGTCAGCAGCGGGCGGGTCCGCTGCGCCGCCTCCACGTTGTCGATCGCGATCACCGCGACCGGCCGGCGCGCGCTCTCTCTGACCTCGGCCAGCGCCTCGAGCGCTCCCACGGCGGTGATGTCGTTGGCACACAGCACCGCCGTGGCCGTTTTCTCCGCGAGAACCCCCCGCATCGCCTCGGCCCCCGACGCGCGCAGTTGGTCGGTGGGCTTGACCAGCGCATAGTCGAGCGGCAGGCCCGCGTGCAGCAGCGCCTGGGCATACCCCACGTATCGCCGCTCATACGAGCAATCGCCGATGTAGGCGATTTTTTTGTGCCCGAGCGCAATCAGATGCCCGGTTGCCAGCGCGGCCGCCTTCTCGCCGTCGCACACCACCTCGTCCACGCCCGTGTCGTGCGGGTTGCGCCACAGCCCCACCAGGTTGTGGGTTTTCGCCTTGAGCCGCGCGAGCAGCGCTTCCGAGCAGCGGCCCAGGATCAGCAGGCCGTCGGGTGTTTCGAAATCCGGCAGCGCGTCCCGGGCGTACACGATCCCGGTCAGCTGCGCGCCCTGTTTGAACAGCTCCACCTCGACCGAGCGGCACAGATCCGCGAAGAATGGGTCTTCGCCCAGCGCGCGGATGCGCGCCAGCACCACCGCCACGCGCGGCCGCGCCCTGCATTGCGCACCGCCCGCGCGCAGGCCGCGCGCCCAGTCGTTGGGCGTGTATTGTATCGCGCGCGCCGCCGCCCACACGCGCTCCTTCACGGCCTCCGACGCGCTGCCCGGCCGGTCGTTCAGCACCCGCGACACCGTCGAGGGCGACACCCCCGCCATCCGGGCGATCTCCTTGAGCGACACCGCATCCTCACCCTCGACACAATCGTTTGCGTATTCTGTCCTTGAATCCATCCGAATAATACGCTATCATGACAATCGTATCACAGAATGCCCGATCCCGCAAGGGATTTCGGCATGAAATCGTTTGTGTAAACGGAGAGAAGATTATGGAGCATCTGACGAAGGCGCTGACCGGCGCGCTGGTACTAATGACATTGGCGACAGGTCTAAGCGGCTGCGGTCCGGCACAGTCGGGCGGCGCGCCCGAGGCGACAACGCGGACGATCACCAACGCCTCCTACGACCCCACGCGCGAATTCTACGCGGCCTACAACGCGCTGTTCGCGGGCCACTACGAGCGCGAAACCGGTGTGACGGTCGAGGTTACGCAGTCGCACGGCGGCTCGGGCTCGCAGGCGCTGGCTGTTGCGCAGGGGTTGCCGGCCGACGTGGTAACGCTGGCGCTGGCCGACGACATCGCGCAGGTCGAGCGGGCCGGGCTGATTGATCCGGGCTGGGAAGGCGAGTTGCCGCGCGACAGCGCGCCCTACACATCGACCATCGTGTTGCTGACGCGCGCGGGCAACCCCAAGGGCATCCGCGACTGGGGAGACCTTGCGCGCGAAGGCGTGGGCGTGATTACGCCCAACCCCAAGACCTCGGGCGGCGCGCGCTGGAACTTCCTGGCGGCCTGGGCCTGGGCCGAGGCGCAGTTCGGCGGCGATGAGCGGCAGATCGAGGCCTTCATGAAGCGGCTGTACGACAATGTGCTGGTGCTGGACGCCGGCGCGCGCGGTTCGACCACCTCGTTTGTGGAAAACGGCCAGGGCGATGTGCTGATCGCTTGGGAAAACGAGGCGCACCTGACGCTCAAGCAGCACCCGGGCGCATACGAGATGGTGTCGCCGTCGGTCTCGATCCTGTGCCAGCCCGCGGTGGCCGTGGTGGATGGGGTCGCCCGCAGCCGCGGCAGCGCGGCGGTGGCGAAGGCGTACCTTGAATACCTGTACTCGGACGAGGCGCAGCGCCTTGCCGCCGAGCACTTCTACCGCCCGTCGGACGAGGCGATCCTCGCGGCGTATAAGGACAAGTTCGATCTAAACCTCCAGATGACCACGATCGCGCACTTCGGCGGCTGGCAGGCGGCGCAAGCGCGGTTCTTCGTGGACGGGGGCGCGTTCGACCGCATCTACGAACGGCAGGCGGGCGCATGAGGAAGCGCGAAAAAACCGTCCGCGTGATTCCCGGGTTCGGGGTCAGCCTCGGCGTAACGGTCGCCATGGTCAGCCTGATCGTGCTGATCCCACTGGCTTCGCTTGCGCTCACCGCCGCGCAACTCGAACCGCGCGCGTTCTTCGAGACCGTTACACGCCCGCGCGTGGTTTCCGCTTTCGGGGTGAGCGTCGGCTGCGCGCTGCTGGCGGCGCTGGTCAACCTGGTCTTCGGCGTGATGTTGGCGTGGGTGCTGACGCGATACGACTTTCCGCTCAAGCGGCTGGCCGACGGGCTGATCGAGCTGCCGCTGGCGTTGCCGACCGCGATCGCGGGCATCACGCTGACAGCGCTGACCGCCCCGAACGGCTGGGTGGGGCAAATGTTCGGCGCGCTGGGCGTAAAGATCGCCTACACGCGCGCGGGGATTGTGGTGGCGCTGATCTTCGTGGGCATTCCGTTCGTGGCGCGCGCGGTGCAGCCGGTGCTTACGCAGCTGGAGCCGGCCTATGAGGAGGCCGCGCGCCTGATGGGCGCGGGCCGCGCGCGCACGTTCTTCCGCGTGGTGCTGCCGGAGCTTACCCCGGCGGCGCTGACCGGCTTCGCGCTGGCGTTTGCGCGGGGATTGGGGGAGTACGGCAGCGTGGTGTTCATCGCGGGCAATAAGCCGTTTTCCACGGAGATCGCGCCACTGATGATCATGGCGCAGCTGCAGGAATTCGATTATGCCGAGGCCACCGCGATCGCGCTTACGATGCTGATCATCTCGTTTGCGCTGCTGTTTACGATGAACGCCATTCAGGTGCGCGCCGCGCGACGCACCGGCGGCGCGTAGGGCGTTACCCCGCGTTAGCGGTTCAGGGAGTCCAGAGGGCAAAGCCCTTTGGCGGGGGCTTGGGGGCGGAGCCACCAACGTCCCCTCCGTCCCCGCGCCGCCGTATATGGTTCCCAATCACCGGAACCGAGCGGCTTGTTCCGGGCAAGGGCGGCGCGGCGTCCCCGATGCGACCGAAGGGAGCGAGCCCGTACCTGTTCCGTGAAGCCGGGAACCCATGCCCCGCCAGGAGTGTGCGGCGAACGCCGCCCCTCCAAGGGCGGGAACGGTCAGCCTCCCGCCACATCACATCCAATGCAAAGGAGCTCATTCATGCAAACCCGATCCTCCCCCGCCGGACGCCGCGCGCTGATCGCGCTTTGCGCGCTCTTCGTGGCGCTCTTTCTGGTGCTGCCGCTCGCCTTTGTGCTGGTTCAGGCGTTCAAGGCGGGCCTGTCGGCCTATTTTCGGCACATCGCCGACCCCTACGCCGTAAAGGCGCTGATCCTGACGCTCAAGGCGACGCTGACGGCGGTCGCGGTCAACACGGCGTTCGGGCTGTGCGCGGCGTGGACGGTGACCAAGTACGCGTTTCGCGGCAAGAAGCTGCTGACCACGTCCATCGACCTGCCGCTGTCGGTGTCGCCGGTGATCGCCGGGCTGATCTACCTGCTGACGTTCGGGCGGAACAGCCCGATCTATCCCTGGCTGACCGCAAACGGGATTCAGGTCGCGTTCGCGGTGCCGGGCGTCATGCTGGCGACGGTGTTCACCACGCTGCCCTACGTGTCGCGCGAGCTGATCCCGGTGCTCAGCGCCCAGGGCGCGGACGAGGAGCAGGCGGCGGCGCTGATGGGCGCGGGCGCATGGACGATCTTCCGGCGGGTGACCTTCCCGCACATCCGCTGGCCGCTCGCGTACGGGGTGGTGCTGTGCGCGGCGCGCGCGATGGGCGAGTTCGGCGCGGTGTCGGTGCTGTCGGGGCGGCTGCGCGGCGTGACCAACACGCTGCCGCTGCACATCGAGATACTGTATAACGAATTCCGCTACGAGGAGGCGTTCGCGGTGTCCTCGATCCTGGTGCTGCTGGCGCTGTTGATGCTCATTGCGCGCAGCCTGATCGAGCGGAAAGGGAAGGGGCGATAGCGTGTACGTAGAGTTGAAAGAAGTCAGCAAGCAGTTCGGCCGGTGCGAGGCGGCGCGGGGCGTGAGCTTTGGCGTGGAGCGCGGCAAGCTGGCCGCGCTGCTCGGCCCGAGCGGCAGCGGCAAGACCACGATCCTTCGGATGATCGCCGGGTTGGAAGCCCCGGACGCCGGACAGATTTCGATCGACGGGCGCGTGGTGAACAACCTGCCGGCGAGCGAGCGGGGCGTGGGCTTCGTGTTCCAGCAATACGCGCTGTTTCGGTATATGACGGTGTTTGACAACATCGCGTTCGGGTTGAGCGTGCAGAAGAAGTCCCGCGCCGAGATCCGAGCGCGCGTCGATGAGCTGATCGAGCTGACCGGGCTTCAGGGGCTCGAGCGGCGCTACCCCAACCAGCTGTCGGGCGGGCAGCGGCAGCGGGTGGCGTTTGCGCGCGCGCTGGCGCCGAACCCGCGGCTGCTGCTGCTGGACGAGCCGTTTGCGGCGATCGACGCCAAGGTGCGCGGGGAATTGCGCGCGTGGCTCAGGCAGATGGTGAAGCTTTTGTCGATCACGAGCATCTTCGTGACGCACGATCAGGATGAGGCGCTGGAGGTGGCGGACGAGCTGATTATCCTGGAGGACGGGCGGATGATGCAGGCCGGCAGTCCGGTGGACATCTACAAGAACCCGCGCACGCCGTTTGTGGCGCAGTTCATCGGCGGATCGGCGGTGGTGGAGGGGTACAGGCAGCTGACCGGGTTCAAGCAATACGCGCTGCCCGACCGCGCGGTGGTGCGGCCGGAGTTTGTGGAGGCGTTCAAGCGCGACAACGAGAAATTCCGCGACGTGATGGATGTGGCGGAGCCGGGGGTGGTCGAGTCGATCGCGTTCCGGGGCGGGCATCTGGAGTTGAAGCTGAAGGTCAAGGGCATGACGCTGACGACGAACCGGTCGCTGGAGCGCCGCCCGGTCGCGGTGGGTGAGCAGATGTGCGTGCTGGTCTACCGGATGTACGTGTTCGACGAAGATCGGGCGTACCTGGTGAAGAATCAGGCGCTGGCGGGCAGGACGGTGGGGGAATAGCGCACGGGACCCCCCGCGTGAGCGTGAAGGGAGTCCAGAGGGCAAAGCCCT
>NZ_JBISDI010000031.1:0-45629 GCF_051162045.1 Anaerozeibacter quisquiliarum | reverse complement strand
TTCTTCGCACCCCTACGGTTGACAAAGAGCCAAAAAACTATGTACGGGCGCCAAACATAGGCTACACCTCGAGGGCAAAGGACCGAGGGGGCCATTCGTCAAGGCCGGGTCGTATTTGCTTCGCAAATCTCCACCCTTCCCTTGGCTATGCGCATACCTCTGTGCTCTGCCACGCTCTGTAACCTGTGTTTGACGCCCGTACACCTGCTTCACTCGTCAATTTTGCACTTGACTTGACAATCGGCCGGTGCCCACATCGCCCCGAACCTGTTTGGCGTACACCTCACATCATAGGTGCGAGCAATGGGACGGGCCGATGCGGGCATCGGTCCCTACGGCAACGCGCGCGTCCTCTGCTCGGCGGCAGTCGCAAGATACGCCTCCATCGATGCAATCGACTGCGCGACCGCGTCCGGGGCGGGCCCGCCGGGCACCGCGCGGCGCATCGCGCAGTTCAGGATCGACAGCGCGTCGAACAGATCCTCCTCGAACAGCGGCGAGTACGCTTGAAACTCCTCAAGCGTCACATCGAGCAAGGCTCGGCCCGACTTGACGCAATCCAACACCAGCTTGCCCGCGACCTCGTGCGCCTGCCTGAACGGCAGGCCCTTTTTGACCAGATAATCGGCGGCGTCGGTCGCGTTGGTGAAGCCGCCCGCCGCGCCCTTTTCCATCTCCGGTTCGTTGAACATAAGCGCGCCAAACATGCCGCCGAACACGACGAGGCACTTGGTCCAGGTGTCGTGCGCGTCGAACAGCGCTTCTTTGTCCTCCTGCATGTCCTTGTTGTAGGCCAGCGGCAGCCCCTTGAGCGCGGTGAGCAGTGCGACCAGGTCGCCGTAGACGCGCCCGGTCTTGCCGCGGATCAGCTCGGCGACATCGGGGTTCTTCTTTTGCGGCATGATCGAGGAGCCGGTCGAGAACGCGTCGTCCATCCTGACAAAGCGGAACTCGTCGGTCGACCACAGGATCAGTTCCTCGCAGCAGCGCGACAGGTGCATCATCGAAATCGAGGCCGCGGCCATGTATTCGAGCGCGAAATCGCGGTCGGCTACGGCGTCCATCGAATTTTCGGAGATCGCGGAAAAGCCGAGCAGCTCGGCCACGCGCGCGCGGTCGAGCGGGTAGGTGGTGCCCGCGAGCGCGCCGGAGCCGAGCGGCATCACGTCGGCACGGCAAAAGCAGTCGGCGAGCCGCTGGTCGTCGCGCCTGAACATCTGCGCCCAGGCCATCAGGTGATGGGCGAGCGTGACCGGCTGCGCCTTTTGCAGATGGGTGTAGCCGGGCATAACGGTGCGGGTGTGGCGCTTGGCGGTCCGGACCAGTTGGGAGAGCAGGTCGCGGAGCAAGGCGCTCGTCTCATGGCAGGCGGCCTTGACGAATAGGTGCATGTCGAGGGCGACCTGATCGTTGCGGCTGCGCCCGGTGTGGAGTCGCCCGCCTGCGGGGCCGATGCGCTCGGTGAGCACCTGTTCGACGAACATGTGGATGTCCTCGGCCTCGGGGTCGAATGGGAGCGCGCCCGAATCGAGGTCGGCGAGGATGCCGTTTAAGCCGCGTATGATCGCGGCGGCGTCGGCGGCGGAGATGATGCCGGTCTCGCCGAGCATGGTGGCGTGGGCGATCGAGCCTAAGATGTCGTGGCGGTAGAGGCGTTGGTCGAAGGGGATGGACGAGTGAAAATCGTCCACCATGTGATCGGTCGCCTTTTCGAACCGCCCGGCCCAGAGTTTCATAAGAGCGTCCTCCTTGATGTGGTTGGGGCGGGCCTTCCCGCTCACGCGGGGATACCGATTACTCGCCCTTGCTTGCTTTTTGCTGCATCATGGCGCGCACCTTCATCGGCAATCCAAACAGATTGATGAACCCGGCCGAATCGGCGTGGTTGTACAGCTCCTTGCTGTCGCCGAAGGTGGCGATTTCCTCCATGTACAGCGAATGCGGCGAGGTCACGCCCGCCGGGATTGCGTTGCCCTTGTACAGCTTGAGCCGCACCTTGCCGGTCACGGTCTCTTGCGTGCTGTCGGCAAACGCGCTCATCGCCTCGCGCAGCGGCGTGTTCCACTGCCCGTCGTACACCAATTCCGCAAACCGGATCGCCATCATATCCTTATAGTGCGCCGTCGAGCGGTCGAGCGTGATCGTCTCCAATATCTGATGCGCGTCAAACAGCAGCTTCCCGGCCGGATTCTCATACACGCCGCGCGACTTCATCCCCACCAGCCGGTTTTCCACCAGATCGGCGATGCCGATGCCGTGCCGCGCGCCGATTCCATTGAGCGCTTCGATCAATTCGATCGGGCCGAGCGCCTTGCCGTTCACCGCGACCGGCACGCCCTTTTCAAATTCGATTTCGACGTACTCCGCCTCGTCGGGCGCTTGCTCGGGCGAGGCGCAGATCATGCATAGATCCGCGCTCGGCTCGTTCGCCGGGTTCTCCAATTCACAGCCCTCGTGGCTCAAATGCCACAGGTTCCGGTCCATCGAATAGGGCCGATCCTTCTTGACCGGCACCGACAGCCCGCGCGCCTGCGCGTACTCCACCGCCTGCTCGCGCGTCTTGATGTCCCACACGCGCCACGGCGCGATGATCTTCATGAACGGCGCGCGCGACTTGATCGTCAGCTCAAAGCGCACCTGGTCGTTGCCCTTGCCGGTCGCGCCGTGGCAGATGGCCGTAGCGCCTTCCCGAAGCGCGATCTCCACCAACTTTTCCGCGATGATCGGGCGCGCAAAGCTCGTGCCCAGCAGGTACTTCTGCTCGTACACCGCGCCCATCTTGAGCGTCGGCCAGATGTAGTCGGTCACAAACTTAAGCCGCACGTCCTCGATGTAGATCTTGCTCGCGCCCGACTTGATGGCCTTCTCCTCGAGCGGGGCCAACTCCTCGCCCTGCCCCACATCCACCGCCACCGCGATCACTTCGCAGCCCGGATAGTTTTCCTTGAGCCACGGAATGATGACCGTGGTGTCCAGCCCGCCCGAATATGCCAGTACGATTTTCTCCTTCGCCATTTGGGTTCGCCTCCATCCGATGATGGGCATAATTATACGTCTTCCGTGCATAAAATTGCAAGGCGCGGCTGCGTTAAATCTTAGTAGGGGCGCGCTTGACAGAACGCCTGTTTGCTGGTATGATGATGGCTAAAATGAATGGCAGACCTTCTCCCTGTTGGCAAGAAGGCGTGGATTGAAATGACGATATTGGGCATCGACCCCGGGCTCGCGACGATGGGCTGGGGCGTGATCGAGACGGCGGGGGATAGGCACCGGCTGATTCAGTTCGGCGCGCTGACCACGGCGGCGGGGCAGCCGATGCCGCAGCGGTTGCGGGCGATCTTCCTCGGCGTCAACCAGCTGATGGACATGTTT
The DNA here is from genome assembly GCF_051162045.1 of Anaerozeibacter quisquiliarum. NCBI lineage: Bacteria > Bacillati > Bacillota > Clostridia > Eubacteriales > Anaerozeibacteraceae > Anaerozeibacter > Anaerozeibacter quisquiliarum. The sequence goes on along the minus strand of NZ_JBISDI010000031.1, from coordinate 42,257 downwards.
TCGCCCGACGAGGTGGCGTTCGAGGAGTTGTTCTTTTCGAAGAATGTGACCACGGGCATGGCGGTCAGCGCGGCGCGGGGCGCGGCGCTGGTGGCGGTGGCGCAGCGCACCGAGAATCTATACGAGTATACGCCGATGCAGATCAAGCAGGCGGTGACCGGCCACGGCAAGGCCGACAAGCATCAGATGCAGATGATGGTCAAGATATTGCTCGGCATGGACGAGATCGCGCGGCCCGACGACGCCGCCGACGCGCTGGCGGTGGCCGTCACCCACGCGCACTGCATGAACGCGCGCCACCTGTACAAAATCAAGTGAGGGGATCTTAAGTGTACGCACACATCCAGGGCCTGGTGGCCGAAAAGACCTCCGACGCGCTGGTGATCGACGCGGGCGGCGTGGGGTATTGGCTGTCCGTCAGCGCGGGCACGCTGGCGGCCGCGCCGGCGGTGGGCAGCCCCATGAAGTGCTACACCGTTTTGAGCGTGCGCGAGGACGCGATGGAGCTGTTCGGTTTCGCTACGCGCGAAGAAAAGGCCATGTTCGAAAAACTCAAGAGCGTATCCGGCGTGGGCGCGCGCATGTCGCTCAACATCCTGTCGGCGCTCAGCGTACGCGAGCTGTCGATCGCGCTGGTGACCGGCGACTCCGCCGCGCTCACGCGCGCGCCCGGCATCGGCAAGAAGACCGCGCAGCGGCTGGTGCTCGAATTGCGCGATAAGGTGGACGACTGTGATCTGACGGGCGCGCCCGCGACGACCGGCGCGCCCGTGCGCTCGGGCGGCATTCAGGGCGAGGCGATCGAGGCGCTGATGGCGCTGGGCTACGCCTCGAGCGAGGCCGCCAAGGCGGTGGCCTCTGTTGCGGATAAGGCCGCTACGCTCGATGAAACGATCAGGCTGGCGCTGAGGGGGATGGTGAGCTGATGGAGGACAACCGCGTGATCGGGGCGGGCTTCAACCGCGAAGACGACGACGCCGAGCGCTCGCTCCGCCCCCAGACGCTTGCCGAATACATCGGTCAGCCCAAGTTGAAGGACAGCCTGACCGTCTACATGCAGGCGGCGCTCGGGCGGCGCGAGCCGCTTGACCATCTGCTGCTGTACGGCCCGCCGGGGCTCGGCAAGACCACGCTGGCCGGCATCATCGCCTCGGAGATGGGCCATAACATAAGGGTGACGAGCGGCCCCGCGATCGAGCGGCCGGGTGACCTGGCCTCGATCCTGACCAACCTGAACGCGGGCGACGTGCTGTTCATCGACGAGATCCATCGGCTCAGCCATTCGGTTGAGGAGGTGCTCTATCCGGCGATGGAGGACTACGCGCTGGACATCATGATCGGCAAGGGCCCGTCGGCGCGTTCGATCCGGCTGGACCTGCCGCGGTTCACGCTGATCGGCGCGACGACGCGCGCGGGGCTGTTGACCTCGCCCCTGCGCGACCGGTTTGGCATCAGCTTCCGGCTGGAGCTGTACTCGCCCGAGGAGCTTGCGGTGATCGCGCTGCGCTCGACGCGCATTCTGAGGATCGAGTGCGAGCGGGAGGGGGCGCTGGAGATCGCGTCAAGATCGCGCGGCACGCCGCGCATCGCGAACCGGCTGGTCAAGCGCGTGCGCGACTTTGCGCAGGTGAAGGCGCAGGGTGTGATTACGCGCGCGGTCGCGCGCGAGGCGCTGGACATGCTGGAGGTCGACCGGCTCGGGCTCGACCACACCGACCGCACGATGCTGCGGACCATGATCGAGAAGTTCGGCGGCGGGCCGGTGGGGCTGGACACGCTGGCCGCCTCGACGGGGGAGGACGCGACCACGATCGAGGATGTGTATGAGCCGTATTTGCTGCAGCTGGGGTTTTTGATGCGCACGCCAAGGGGGCGCGTGTGTACCCCGGCGGCGTACGCGCATTTGAAGCTTCAGCAGCCGAAGCCGGAAATGGGCGCGGAGCAGCTGGGGTTTGAGATGACGGAGGGGTAGGAAGTCATCAACCCCGCGTGAGCGGTTCAGGGAGTCCAGAGGGCAAAGCCCTTTGGCGGGTTCCAAGGGCAGCGCCCTTGGCGGGGTTTGGGGCAGAGCCCCAATGTCCTTTCGTAATCCCGCGCCGCCGTATCGGTTCCCAAGCAATCGGACCGGAGCGTTGGATACGGTCGACGGCGGCGCGGCGTTCCCGATGTTCTGCCGGCGAAGGCGCTGCCCGCAGGCGACGCCTTCGCCGACAGAACGAGTTCCCCCGCCGCGTAAAACCGCGCGCCATTCCCTCGGGACTGGCACATCCCATTCCCCTCCGGCGGAGGGGTGCCCGAAGGGCGGGGTGGTTCCCGTCCAGTTGCGCGTAAAATGAAACTATATCTATGCGACCAGCAGGTTCACCACCCCGCCTGCGGGCACCCCTCCAAAGAGGGGAATGGGAGGGGATTCCCGCGGGTCTCATTGATGACGATTTGAGCCATCCGCCAAACGGGTCGCCCCTGCGTGGGGCCTTGTTTTACGCATCAGGTACGGCCTCGCTCCCTGCGGTCGCATCGGGGAACGCCGCGCCGCCGTCTCCCGGAACTCAGCGCTTCGTTCCTCGTGCCCGGACCCGATACGGCGGCGCGGAGGACGTTGGGGCTCCGCCCCAAACCCCGCCAAGGGCGCTGCCCTTGGAACCCGCCAAAGGGCTTTGCCCTCTGGACGCCCTGAACCGCTTGCGCGGGGAACCCATACCGTTAAGAAAGGACTTCCCCCCTATGAAAACCGCCGACTTCTTCTACGACCTGCCCGAATCGCTGATCGCTCAGACCCCCGCCACGCCGCGCGACCATTCGCGGCTGATGTCCATCGACCGCTTAACCGGCGCCATCACCCACGAACACTTCTACGACATCCCCGCCCACCTCCGCCCCGGCGACGCGCTCATCGTCAACGAAACCCGCGTGCTGCCCGCCCGCCTGATCGGCGAACGCGTCGGCGACGCCGCGCAAGGCGGAACCTGCGAGCTGCTCCTGCTCAAACAGCTCGCCCCCAAGACTTGGGAAACCCTGGTCCGTCCCGGCAAAAAGCTGCGCCCCGGCGCGCGGGTCTCGTTCGGCGGCGGACGCCTTACCGCCACGATTCTCTCCCCCACCGACGCCGGCGGGCGCGTCGTGGAATTCGCCTGCGAAGGCACGATGGAAGCCGCGCTCGACGAACTGGGTGAGATGCCGCTGCCGCCCTATATCCACGAAAAACTAACCGACAAGGAGCGCTACCAGACCGTCTACGCGCGCGCCCGGGGCTCCGCCGCCGCGCCCACGGCGGGGCTCCACTTTACGCCCGAGCTGATGGACCGGATCCGCGCGCGCGGCATCGATATCGTGCCCATTTTGCTGCACGTGGGCCTCGGCACCTTCCGCCCGGTCAAGGCCGAGCGCGTCGAGGACCACGTGATGCACGCCGAATACTACGAAGTGACCGAGGACGCCGCCGAGCGCATCAACTTGGCCCGCGCGCGCGGCGGCCGGATCGTCGCGACCGGCACCACCAGCGTGCGTACGCTGGAATCGGCGGCGGACGACTCGGGCCGGATTTGCGCCCTCTCCGGCCAGACGAGCATCTTCATCACGCCCGGCTACCGCTTCAAGGCGGTCGACGCGCTGATTACCAACTTCCACCTGCCCGGCTCCACGCTGCTCATGCTGATTTCGGCGTTCCTGGGCCGCGAGCGCACGCTCGCCGCCTACGCATGCGCGGTGCGCGAGCGCTACCGCTTCTTCAGCTTCGGCGACGCGATGTTTATCGGGTAACCGCCGCACCCGCGCGCATCGGCGTGCGGCCCACATCCACATTGTCCGCCTTGCGGTCGCGCAGCGCCTCGATGGGGTTGGGCGCGGTCTCGAACCGGTAATCCTGGCCGCGCTGGTTGATGTAGTCCCCGACCACCGTGTGGCTGGCGACCTGACCGAGGTCGCGGTTGACGCGGTTTTGGTAGAGGAAGAAGTCGTAGTCGGGCTTGAGGTCGCCGATGTCGCCGTAGCTCTCGCGGACCCCGGTCATCTGTACCGTGCCGGCGAGCACCTTGCGCACATGGTCTATGTTGCTTTCCAGCTTGAGCGGGGCCGGGAAATCACCCGCGCCCACCACCTGTTGGTAGTCCTTGCCCTCGTAGCGTTTCAGCAGCGCCTTGGCCAGATGCAGGTGCGCGATTTCCTGTTCGTACAGCATCGCCCAGAACTGGCGGATCCGGGGATCGCTCTCGGTCTCCATGCACGACCAGTACAGATAGCACTCGGTGTATTGGTGCATCAAGAGGCCCTCGAGCCAGCTTGCGTTCACGTCCATCAGGCTGCCGTACTCGGTCACATGCTGCTCCTCCACCATGCCGATCTCCTCGTACAGCTTGCGCCCGCGGTCGGTCTTGTAGCTGTTGCACACGTTCATGTAGAAGTTCATCGTCTGCTGCTCGGCGGCGGTGATGATGCCCACGCACAGCTTGGTCTCGAGGTTCGACTGCTTGTTGTCGATGTGGGGCTTGATCGAGTCGAACGGATAGCGGTGGTGCGCGATCGTGGGGCGCGCGGGCATGACCTCGGTGTAGCGCCCGACCAGGTCCTCGGCCTTGACGCCCTGATCCATGTCGAGCAGCTGCGCGTAGCGGTACAGGTGGTCGAAATCCTCGAGCAGCGCGAAGTTGAGCGCGTCGCGCACAATCTCCTCCCGCTCGCGCTTGGCCAGCGCGGCGGTCAGGTCAACCGCCAGCTGCTCGTAGCCGATGGTGTGCTCGAGCACGGTCTCGTCCGGCGGTTTGAGCATGGCGACCGCCTTCTGCTGCTGTTGTTCGATCCTGCGGATCAGCGCCACCTGCCGGCGCACCTCCTGGTCGGGTTGGTGGCGCGAGAGCTGGTGGGTATACCACACATTCTCAAACTCGGTGCCGCTCATCAGGATCACGCGGGTACGGGTGTAGGGATCGACCGTGCGCTTGTCGTAGGGCAACGGATACATCGCCGCCCAGTCCATCAGGCAATCGTCCATTACAATCGGCTTTTGGTCAAACGGGTTCATCGATGGGTTCACTCCTTCTTTGATTGTCCACGGATGCCTTCATTATGCCCCGCGCGCCCGGCGGCAATTCCCCTGGTCGCGCGCATCCGGCTGCGGCCCAGAAATCCCCGGGGGTGCGGCGATTGGCCAAAACTTGGCGGACACGCGCTTGACAGCGCTTGGCGGCGCGCCGTATACTGCTATCTGATACTTTGCGACGGGGGGAATCGGAATGGAGCGACTCAGCGAGATGTTTGGCGCGCAGGTGTTTGGTGACAGCACCATGCGACAGTGGCTGAGCGCCGAGGTGTACGCGGCGTTCAAGGCCCGGCTCGCCGAGGGCCGGGCGCTCACGCGCGACCTGGCCGACCAGATGGCCGCGGCCATGATGGACTGGGCGACCTCCAAGGGCGCGACCCACTACACCCATTGGTTCCAGCCGATGACCGGCATCACCGCCGAGAAGCACGACGCCTTTCTGTCCACCGAGGGCGAAGGCGTCATCCAGGAGTTCTCGGGCAAGGCGCTGATCGTCAGCGAGCCCGACGCGTCGAGCTTCCCGTCCGGGGGCCTGCGCGCCACATTCGAGGCGCGCGGCTACACCGCCTGGGACCCGACCTCCTATGCCTTCCTCAAGGACAATACGCTGTGCATCCCCACCGCGTTCTGCGGCTACAACGGCGAGGCGCTCGACAAGAAGACGCCGCTGCTGCGCTCGATGGAGGCGCTGAACGTACAGGCCAAGCGCATCCTGAAGCTGTTCGGCAAGGACGTGCGCCGCGTGTCGCCCACGGTCGGCGCGGAACAGGAGTACTTCTTGATCGACCAGGCGGTGTTCAACCGCCGGCCCGACCTGATCTACACCGGACGCACGCTGTTCGGCGCGCGTCCGCCCAAGGGGCAGGAGCTGGACGACCACTACTTCGGGGTGCTCAAGCCGCGCGTGGCCGCGTTCATGAAGGAGCTGGACGAGGAGCTGTGGAAGCTGGGCGTGCCGGTCAAGACCGAGCATAACGAAGCCGCGCCCGCGCAGCACGAGCTTGCGCCCATCTTCACCACCGCCAACATCGCCACCGATCACAACCAGCTGATCATGGAGCTGATGAAGAAGACCGCCAGCCGCTTCGGTATGGCCTGCCTGCTGCACGAGAAGCCGTTCGAGGGCGTCAACGGCAGCGGCAAGCACAACAATTGGTCGATGACCACCGATCTAGGGATCAACCTGCTCGAGCCGGGCGACACCCCGCGCGACAACGCGCAGTTTCTGCTGTTCCTGTGCGCGGTGCTGAAGGCGGTGGACGAGCACCAGGATTTGTTGCGTATTTCGACCGCCAGCGCCGGCAACGACCACCGGCTCGGCGGGAACGAAGCGCCGCCCGCGATCATCTCGGTGTTTCTGGGCGACGAGCTGACGGGGCTGCTTAAGGCGCTCGAAGCCGAGAACGACTACGCGGGCGTCAAACGCACCGAGATGAACATCGGCGTCAACGTGCTGCCGCGCTTCCCCAAGGACACCACCGACCGCAACCGCACCTCGCCGTTTGCCTTCACCGGCAATAAGTTCGAGTTCCGCATGCTGGGCGCGCCCGCGTCGGTGGCCGAGCCCAACATCATGCTGAACACGATCGTGGCCGACGTGCTCATGGAATTCGCCGACCGGTTGGAGCAGGCCGAGGACTTCACGCAGGCGCTGAACGCATTGATCCGCCAGACGATCCGCGCGCATAAGCGCATCATCTTCGGCGGCAACAGCTACTGTCCCTCTTGGGTTGCGGAGGCGCAACGCCGCGGCCTCGCCGACCTGCGCTCGGCCGCCGAGGCGATCCCCCGCCTGACCGACGCGCGCAATGTGGCATTGTTCAAGCGCCACGCGGTGTTTACCGAGGTGGAGCTCAACTCGCGCAAGGAGATCATGCTGGAGCACTACGTCAAGGTGCTGTCGATCGAGGCGCTGACGATGCTCGACATGGTCAGCCGCGACATCCTGCCGGGTATCATGAACTACTCCGCGAAGCTGGGCGGCGACGCGCGGGTGAAGCAGGAGATCGGGGTGACGAACGCGCTCGACAAGGCGCTGTGCGAGCAGCTGTCGGAGTTGGCGGCAGGCGTGCACCGCGCGGCGGCGGAGCTCGACGAGCGCCTGCACGGCGCGGACGAGTCGCAAAACGCGGAACTGCTGGCGCTCTACTACCGCCAGTCGATCTTCCCCGCCATGGCCGCGCTGCGCCAGGCAGTCGACGCCGCCGAGCCCCTGGTGCCGACCAAGCTCTGGCCGTATCCGAACTACGGCAATCTGCTGTTCAGCGTGAGCTAGGTAACCGCCGACCAAATCCCACGTGCGGTGGCGGCTGCCTTTGCGCCATCTTGCGCCTGCAAAATCCTCGACGTAGCGCCGCTACGCCTTCAGATTTTGCAAGCGCAATCTGACGGAAATTCAGCACGCCGCCGCACGCGTGCTTTAATCGGCGCTTACCTGGGTAACCGCCGACCAAATCCCACGTGCGCAGAGGGATTTGTGCGGCGCAGCCCTGGCGTACCGCGCGTGAGCGCCCATGGGGGTTCTCTAAGGAACGAAAACCCTTGAGCGGGATCCGGGCTGGCCCCGGATCCCGCTCAAGGGTTTTGCGTATAAGCTTCCCTCACCGCTCACGCGGGGGAATGCGCCGGTGGCATCTCGGTCATCGCCCGCAAATCCAGCATCGCTTCGATCTCTCCCGCCGGCAGCCCCGTGTAGGCTTGCACGACATCGGCGATCGGCCGGCCGGTTCGCAGCGCTTCCTTGGCGATCTCGGCGGCCTTTACATAGCCCAGCACCGGGCACAGCGCCGTCACCAAACCCGCGCTATGGCGCACCAGCTCCAAACAGTGTTCCCGGTTGGCGGTGATGCCGGACACGCAATGCTTCTCAAACGTGTCCGCCGCGTGCGCCAAGCACTCGATCGACTCGAACAGGCGGCAGAACATCACCGGCTCGAACGCGTTGAGTTCCAGCTGCCCGGCTTCCGACGCCATCGCGATCGTCACGTCGTTGCCGGCCACCAAAAACGCCACCTGATTGACCACTTCCGGAATTACCGGGTTGATCTTGCCCGGCATGATCGACGAGCCATTTTGGCGCGCCGGCAGCACGATCTCCCCGATGCCCGTGCGCGGCCCGCTCGACAGCAGCCTGAGGTCGTTCGCGATCTTCGACAGGTTGAGCGCGCAGGTCTTGAGCACGCCCGATGCCGCGGTAAACGCGTCGGTGTTCTGCGTGGCGTCGATCATGTCCTTCGCCCGCGTCAGCGGTATGCCCGCCTGCGCGCTCAGGATCGGCAGCACCCTTTCAAGGTACACCGGGGCGGCGTTGAGCGCCGTGCCAATCGCCGTGCCGCCCAGATTCACCTCGCACAGCGCGCGCCGAGTGGTCTCGATGCGCGCAAGGTCGCGCCGCAGCACCGATTCGTACGCCGCGAAGCTCTGCCCCAACCGTACGGGCACCGCGTCCTCCAACTGCGTGCGCCCCATCTTCACCACGTCGTCGAATTCCCTCGCCTTGACGCGCAGCGCCTCGCACAGCCACGACAGCGACGCCTCAAGCTTGCCCAGCAACTGGTAGGCCGTCATGCGCCCGGCCGTGGGGTAGACGTCGTTGGTCGACTGGCCCAGGTTTACGTGGTCGTTGGGATGCACGTGCGCGTAGTCGCCCTTTTTATAGCCCATCAACTCCAGCGCCCGGTTGGCGATCACCTCGTTGGCGTTCATGTTGGCCGACGTGCCCGCGCCGCCCTGAATCTGATCGACGATGAACTGATCGCACAGCGCGCCCGACAGCACCTCGTCGCACGCGCGCTCGATGGCCTCGGCCACGTCGATGGCCAGCACGCCCGCCTCGGCGTTGGCCCGCGCCGCCGCGCGCTTGATGCGCACGATGTTGCCCGTCAGCGCCGGGTGCATCGCGCGAGCGGTGATCGGAAAGTTCTCCACGGCGCGCAGCGTGTGCACGCCGTAGTAGGCCGCCTCGGGCACCTCAATCGCGCCCACCGAATCGCGCTCGATCCGCGTCAGGCCGCTCGGCTCAAACACTGCGCGCGCCGCCACATCGTCCACTTCCTTTATCCTCCCGCTCTTCGTCCCTTTCTGTCATGATACCCCACCGCATGGGCCGCGTCAACGAGCCCGGTGCGATCGCGTCAAATGTGAAGGATTTCATGCAGATGGTCTATTTTTCGAAGGGGAGACCACCATAAAACTTTTGAATCGTAAAATTCTCGGCGATTGGGGGAAAAAGGTACCCTAACCTTGGTATATTTGATAGAATGGTATCGCTAAGAAGGGGTGGAGATGCGCAATGCACAATCTCGACGCGATCGATTACCAGTTGATTGGCTTGCTTCAGGAAAACGCGCGCAGCACCATCAAGCAACTGGCGGAGAAGGTGTTCATGTCTCCGCCCGCGGTGGCGGCCCGGCTGGCCCGCCTCGAGAAGGACGGCGTGATTCTGGGCTATCAGCCCATGCTCAACCCCCTGGTTTTTGATTACAACATATTGGCCTTTATCAGCTTGCAGGTGCAGCCTTCCGATAAACCACAGTTTTATCCCTATATCGATTCGGTGCCCAATGTGCTCGAGTGCAACTGCGTGACCGGCGATTACTCCATGCTGGTCAAGGCGTGCTTTCACAACACGATGGAGCTGGACGCCTTCATCGGCGAGCTTCAGCGCTTTGGCAAGACCTACACGCAAATCGTGTTTTCAACGCCGGTGAACGTGCGCTGGCCGCAAGTCGGGACCGGGGCCGCGCGGGCCGCCAAGCGGGACACGGAGCCCTGACGCAACGCCGGTTTGGGATGCGGGTGCCGCCGTTCTCGGTTGTGCCGCACATCCCGCGGCCATTGCCGCCTCAACAAATCCCGACACCCGATCGGCGTTGGCATCGGGCCGTCAAGCGGACATGCATTGTCGAGGGGGACAAGGTTGCCCTGCTCGTGGTATGTAAAAACGGACAGAAGAATGAGGAGGTCATCACGATGCGCAAGGTTCTCTCTATCCTGTTGCTGGCTGCGTTGCTCGTATCCCTGCCGACCACGGTGTTTGCCGCCATTTCCGGCGACCCGGTCAAGACCTATCCGGCCCCCTTTCTGATTACCAATGCGGGCCAGGGCCCAGGCGGCAAGATGGCGCGGCTGCTGGTGGGGCAGGCCAAGACGGTGGAACTGGAGACCGACTTCTTCTACAACGCCGAGCCGGTGGAGGAGGATCTGAAGGCGCGGGATTACACGGCGCTTATCTGTGTGATCGGCTCGACCGACAAGGGCCTGGGCGCGTCCGGCATCACGATCGAGGACGAGATCGCGCGCCTTGAAAAGATGGTGGCCTGCGCTCAGGAGATTAAACTGCCCATCGTGGCGGTGCTGCTCGAGAAGGACAAGCGCTCCGAAATCAAAACCAACGCCAACGAGCGCTGCATCGACGTGATCTGCCCCGCCGCCGAGTGGATGGTGGTGGTCAAGGACGGCAACGCCGACGGCCGGTTTGACGCGCTCAAGGAGGCGCATGGCATCCCGCTGACCATCATCGACAACTCGATCGACTTCACCGAGCTGGCCAGGCAGGCCTTCGTCAAATAAAGAGGAGGGTGGAGGGGGCGCGCAATGTTTCTCAATACCACGGTCATCCTGATTGCGATGGCGGCCGCCTTCGTGCTGAGCGGCATCTTTCTGAAATCGACGGAAATCTCCATGGTGATCGCCGGCGTGGTCGGCATGGCGTTCGGCGTCGCCCACGGCTGGCAATCGTTCGCGGACGCGGGCCGGATTCTGGTCGAGGGGCTGTTCACCAACCTGGATCTGGCGCTTTTGTTCGTGACGGCGTCGCTGTTTGTCAACGTCTACGCCCACGGCGGCGCGCTCGCGGCGGTGACGCGCAAGCTGGTCAGCAGGTTTGACAGCAAGTGGGCGCTTTTGTCCTTCATGGCCGTCTTTATGCTGATTCCGGGCGCGATCACCGGCGCGGGCAGCGTGTCGGTGTTCGTCATGGGCGCGCTGGTGTCCACCGTGGTCGGCTACATGGGCCTGTCGCCCAAAAAGACCGCGGCGTTCGTATTCATCTTCGCCATTTTGAGCGCGGCCGCGCCGCCGATCAACCTGTGGACGATGATGATGACCGCGCAGGCCAACATGCCCTACGTCGGCTTTACCTGGCTGCTGCTGATCCCGATTGTGATCGTGGGCGCGTTCACCATCGCCTTTCTCGGGTGGGGCAGCAAGCGTGAATCCAAGGAAAAGATCCTGTCCGAACTGCCCGAGGCGCCCGAGGGCATGAACTGGGTGCGCATCGCGTTGCCGCCGTTGGTGCTGGTTTTGCTGCTGGTGGCGTCGCTGGTGATCCCGTTCCGCGTCCCGGTCATGGGCATGCCGCTGATCTTCGTGCTTTCGACCGTGGTGGCCATGCTGGTCAGCCCTCGGAAGACCTCGTTCAAGGAATACTACGGCGTCATGAACCGCACAATGGAGCAGGTGTTCCCGCTGCTGGCCACCGTACTGTCGGTGGGCGTCATGCAAAACGTCATGGCCGCCGTGGGCGTCAAGGGCCTGATCGGCATCACCTTCGTCACGCTGCCCATGGCGTGGATCTACGCGGCGATCCTGCTGGTGGCTCCGTTCAGCCAGGCGTGCATGAGCTACGGCAGCGCCATCGTGATCGCCACCCCGCTGATCTTCATGTTCAATACCGCCGGCTTCAACACCACCGTGGTGGCGGCCGCGCTCAGCTTGATGTTCCCGATCGGCGACTGCCTGCCGCCGTCCCGGATCGTCGGGCGCATCACCATTGAAACGGTGGGCTATCAGGGCAGCTACACCTCGTTCCTGGCCCAGGTCCTCGTGCCCTGCCTGCTGCTGGGTGCGCTGGCGCTCGTCATGATGATGATGCCCGGCCGGTTTGCGTTCTTGATTTAGCGTAAGGAGGGATCCGCGTGGTCGTATTGGAGACAATCATTCGCTATCTGTATTTCGCGTTTGCCGCGATCGTTGGGCTCTTCCTGCTCAAGAACCTGTTCAGGCGGGAGAAGCGCCAGGGCCTTACGTACGACATCGTGTACGCCTACTGCATCATTCCATTTCTGCTGCGGCTGCTCTGGATTAAGTAAGGGGGGAAAGCGTCATGAGTGAAAGGCAAAATGCGTACCGGAGACGCCCCCTGCTGTTTAAGCTGATCGCGCTGGCGGTCATGCTGGCGCTCGCGGGCGTCGCGGGCTTACAATTCCGCGCGCTGCGCACCTTTGAGGAGACCTTTGTCGCCAGCGAGGATCTGACCGAGGTCCGGCACCTGAGCGACTACCTGCCCAACCTCAAGGGCACCTACATGGACACGCCCATCTTCGTGTTCGACTCGGGTGTGCCGGGCGGGAGCGTGCTGTACGCCGCCAACCCGCATCCCTATGAACCGGCGTCCAGCCTGTCGGCCTACATCATGCTCGAGAACATCAAGGTGGAAAAGGGCAGGGTGTTCGTGATTCCGCAGTGCAACCGCTCGGCCTCGACCACCGGCATGCCGGGCAACGCCTACCCGATGTTCTACACGGTAAAGACGCCCTGGGGCGAGGTCCGCTACAAGATCGGCGACCGCGGCACCAACCCGCTCGACCAGTGGCCCGACCCGTTCACCTACGTGAACTACCCATCGGGGCAGAACCTGGCGTATCAGGACATTCGCAACTTCAACCGCACCCATCCGGGCCGGCCGGACGGTACGCTCACCGAGCGCGGCTCGTTCGCGATCGGCGAGCTGATCCGCCAGGAGCAGATCGACTTGTCGATCGACGTGCATGAGGCGTCCATCATGTATCCGGTGGTGGGCACCTACGTGGCGCACGACGACGCGCTCGACATCGCCATGATGGCCTCGATGATGCTGACCGCCACCAGCTTCGACATGAAGTGCGAGGCCTCGCCCAAGAGCCTTAAGGGGCTGTCGCACCGCGAGTGGGGCGACTACACCGACACGCTGGCCGTGCTGATGGAGACGCCCGAGCCGTTCATCGACCGGGTGGTGGGCCCGATGACGACCGAGCTGTTGACCGAGGGCAAGGACGAGTTCCTGGCCGTGGCGGCCGAGCACGGGCTGACGTTCGTGCCCTACGACATCGATTTCGGCTTCCCGATGTGGTACCGCGTGGGGCGGCATCTGTCGGGCGCGCTCGAGGTGATCCGGCAGACCGCCGCGTTCTTCCCCGAAAAGGAGGTCATTGCCAGTTGGCCCACGTTTGAGGAGCTCAAGGAGCACGACTGCGGCTACTTCCTGCACGATCCGGCGACCGCCGATCCCGACCGGGTGAAGCGCGTCTGATTTTCGAAATCCTATGGACGGGGTCCATAAAATATAGGAGGGAAAAAGATGAAGCGGAAAACCAGGGTCATCTCCATCGTCCTGCTGGTCGCCATGCTGGTCATGGCCTGCCAGAGCGCCTTCGCGTGCACCACCGTGCTGGTGGGCCGGGATGCCACCACCGACGGATCGACCATCGCGACGCACAACGACGACTCCTCGAGCGCCGACTTCCGCCTGTGGACCATTCCGCGCATGGAGGGCGGCGAAGGCAAGACGCGCGACATCGTCGTCGATTCCCACAACTACGGCGACTACGGCCAGTATCCCGCGGTCAAGGATTACGGCAACGGCCTGCTGGCCGCCCAGATGCCCCAGCCCGAGGAGACCTTCGCCTACTTCCATTCGCGCTACTCGTTCATCAACGAGAAGGGCGTGTCGATGGGTGAATCCACCTTCGGCATCGACGATTCCACCGAGTACGGCAAGAAGGTCAACGACCTGATCTACAAAAACAACGACGGTCTGATCGACTGCTGGAACGCGCAGGACATCGCGCTTGAGCGCGCCTCCACCGCGCGCGAAGCCGTCGAGATCATGGGCCGGCTGGCCGAGGAATACATCTGGCGCGACCCGGGCGAGACGATCAACGTCGCCGACGGCAACGAGTGCTGGATCGCCGAGTTCTACGGCCGCGACCTGTGGGCCGCGGTGCGCATGCCCAGCGACGGCTTCTTCGTGGCCGCCAACCGCGCCCGCATCGACCACATCGACTTTGAGGATAGCGAAAACTACATGTACTCCCCGAACCTCAAGTCGTTCGCCATCGAGAACGGCCTATGGAAAGAGGGCTCGGAGAAGTTCTCTCCCGCCGAGATCTACGCGCCCGGCGACGGACTCTACTCCACCCGCCGCGAATGGCGCGCGCTCGACCTGGTGGCCCCGAGCCTCAAGCTCGATCCCAACGCCAAGCGCTTCCCGCTGTGGGTCATCCCCGAGAAGAAGCTGTCGGTTCAGGACGTGTTCGAGCTCAAGGGCGACTACTACCAGGGTACCGATTACGACGTGTCGCTCTCTCCCCAGGCCGGCCCGTTCGGCAACCCCATCGACTTCAACAACGTCGAGCGCACGATCAACATGTTCCGCACCTGCTACGTGATGATCGCCAACGTCAAGGCCGACCTGCCCGACGAGATGAAGTGCCTGGTGTGGTACGGCTACGGCGCGCCCGACTCCACCTACCTGACGCCGCTGTGGCCCACGATGAACGCGCTGCCCGACCTGTACACCATCGGCAACCGCTACGAGGAGTTCAACCGCGACAGCGGCTGGTGGACCAACTCCTACGTGCAGCAGATCGCCACCATCAACTACCAGGAAGCCATCAAGGAGATTCACGCCGCGCGCGAGGACAAGATGAACGCGCAGTATGAGATCGTGCCCAAGCTCCAGGAGGTCGGCGCGAAGCTGATCGCCGAGGGCAAGGCGGCCGAGGCCCGCGAGCTTATCACCGCCTACGCCTACAACAACGCCGCCCAGTGGCATGAGAAGTGGCTCGAGCTGGGCGACGACATGATGGGCACCTACATGTGGGGCCGCAAGGACATGAGCGGCAAGGGGTCGACCTGGCCGGATTACTGGAAGGACATCATGAAGAACGCGCCGCGCAACCCCGGCCCGGCCGGCGCCGCGCCCGTGAACTGATTGCGAAATAGCCGTGTTTTTTGGGGCTGTCCCGGCAGGGCAGCCCCAAATCATTGACGAAATGGCGTATAATGGGTGAAGAACAGCCCGATGAGGGGAGGCGCGCCGATGCGACTGGCGGCGCTGTTGACGCTCGTACTGATCGCGGTCGGCGCGGTCGAACGCGCGCTGCACGAGAAAAACCTGCGGCGCGCTCCCGTGCGCGTGCTGGTCAACGGCACGCGCGGCAAGACCAGCGTCACCCGCCTGCTGGCGGCGGCGCTGCGCGAGGCGGGGCATGTGACCTTCGCCAAATGCACCGGCACCGCCGCCGTATGGATTCTGCCGGACGGCACGGAAAAGCCGCTTCGGCGGCGGCGCGGCGCGCGGCTGACCGAGCAGCTGCCGTTTTTTCGGCGTGCGGCGCGCTCAGGCGCGCGCGCGGCGGTGGTCGAGTGCATGGCGATCCGTCCCGAGTCGCAGCGCGCCATGGCCCAACTGGTGCGCCCGACGATGGTGCTGATTACCAACGCGCGCGTCGACCACGTGGACGAGCTGGGCAAAACCGAGCGGGACACGCTTTGGGCGCTCGCGCAGTCCATCCCCGAGGGCGCGACCGTGGTGTCGGCCGAGGCGGGGCTTCGCGCCCTCGGTTTTTCGCCCGTCGATCCGTCGGACGAGCCGGTGGACGAAGCTTACCTGTCGGGGTTTGGCTACCCGATGTTTGAGGACAACGTGCGCCTGGTGCTCGCGGCGTGCGCTTTGCTCGGGATCGACCGCGCGACCGCGCTTGCTGGCATGCGCCGCGCCGCGCCCGATCCGGGGCAGGCTGGGCCGTTTCGAATCGGCGAGTGCGTGGTGGTCAACGCGTTCGCGGCCAACGACACCCAGTCGAGCGCCGCGCTGCTTGAACAGATCGAGCGCGCGCGGGGCCTCGAGGGCGCGCCGATCGGCATTGTGTTTAACAACCGCGCCGACCGCGAATACCGACTGCGCGCGTTCCTGCCGCTCGTATGCGCGCTGTCGGGGCGCGTTTTCCGCCTGATCGCGATCGGAGAAAACGCGGGCAAGGTGGCGCGCTACTACGGCCGGCGCGCCTGCGTGCCCGCGTCGGCCGGCGAACCGGAGGAACTGCTGGGCATGCCGGGAATCGTGTTGTGCCTGGGGAACATCAAGGGCGCGGGGCTCGACTTCATCGAGCGCTGCCGCGCGCAAGGGGAGGTCTGACGATGCAGCAAGCGGCGATCGCATTGAGCGTAATCTTTGGCTTTCTGTCGGCGGAGCTGTTGGGGCTGCACACCGGCGGGCTTATCAGCGCGGGCTACCTGGCGTTTTACGTGGAGCAGCCCTACCGGCTGCTGAGCACGCTGCTCATGGCGCTCGCGATCTACGGCGCGGTCCGCTTGCTTTCGCGCTTCTTGATCGTGTACGGCAGCCGCCGCTTCATGCTGTCGGTGCTTTTGAGCCTGCTGGGCGGCTGGCTGCTGGAAAAGGGCTTCTACTACGCCTGCGCCATCCCGCAGGACATGCGGGCGGTGGGGTACATCGTTCCGGGCCTGATTGCAAACGATATGCTTCGGCAGGGCGTGCTGAGGACGCTGCCGCTCACGCTGCTGCTGGCGTTTGCGATTCGCATGATCCTGATGACGGGGGTCTTCGGATGAGGCGGTCGTTCACGGCGGGCAGAATCGGCGCGGGCTGGCTGCTGGCCGCGCTGCTTGCGCTGATCGCGGGACACCAGCTGGCGATTGCGCTGGGCGGGCGGGCGCTTCATCCCTACGCGCATGTGCAGCGCGCCGCCGCCGAACGGATGCTCGCGGCCGAGGCCCGCCTCAAGGAAGTGGTGTTGCGCGAGCGCATCGAGATCCTTGCGGACGACCTCAATAAAACCGGGCTGATCGGGCCCGAATGGACGTTTCTCACCACCACGCCCGGCGCGATCGAAGCCAAGCGCAGCGCGCTCAACCCCAACTTCGCGGCGCTGATGGTACACTACTACGAGCAGGCCGGACTCAAGGCGGGCGACCGGGTCGCGCTGGGACTGAGCGGCTCGTTTCCGGGGTTGTCCATCGCCGCGCTGTGCGCGGCCGGCGAGATGGGGCTCGACGTGCGCGTGATCGCCTCGTTCGGGGCGTCGATGTACGGCGCTACGCGGCCCGAGCTGACCGTGCCGCGGATGTTCGGGATTCTGCGCGACGAGGGCCTTGTCGACTACACCCTGCTGGCCACATCGCCCGGCGGCAGCGGCGACCGGATGCCGGAGAGCTTCCTGTTCGGCGACGTACGCCCGCTCGTTGCGCGTCTGGCGGCCGAGGCGGGCGTCGAGTTCATCGATCGGCCCTCGCTCGAGGAGAGCATCGCCCGGAGGCTTGCGCTGTATGGGGAGGACATTCGCTGCTTTGTGAACGTGGGCGGCGCGAGCGCAAACAGCGGCGAGAGCGCCTACACGCTGGCCTTCCCAAACGGCCTAGTGCTGGATCCGCCGCCGGTTCCGACTTCGCCCAACCGCGGCCTCGCCTATGAGTACGCCGCGCGGGGCGTGCCGGTAATCAACCTGCTCAACGTGCGCGGGCTGTGCGCGCAAAACGGCCTGCCCTACGATCCCGCGCCGCTGCCGCCGCCGGGCGAGGGCGCGGTGTACTTCCGCGCGACGTATCCCCAATGGGCGCTGCTGACCGCGCTCGCCTTGGCCGCGGCGCTGCTCGCGGCAGGGCGATGGCGCGGGCATCGGCGCAATGTTTGAACCCATCGCCTATGTGGTAGATAGGAATTCAAGGAGGGGTTCTTTTATGGAACATACATTGAAAAGCGCCGTGGAGCGCCGGCGCAGCCGATACGCGATCGACAAGCAGGTTCATATCTCTGACGAGCGCATTGAGGAAATGATCGCGCACGCGGTCAAGCACGTCCCGTCCCCGTTCAACGTGCAGAGCGCGCGCACGGTGCTGCTGCTGGGCGAGCAGCACGAAAGGCTGTGGAGCATCGTCCGGGAGACGCTGCGCGCGATCGTACCGGCCGACGCATTCGGCGGCACCGCGCAAAAGCTGGCCGCCTTCGACGCCGGCTACGGCACGGTGCTGTTCTTTGAGGATCAGTCGGCAATCGGCGCGCTGCAGGCGCAGTTCCCGCTGTACAAGGACAATTTCCCGATCTGGTCGCTTGAGAGCAACGGGATGCTGGAATACGTCGTGTGGACGGCTTTGTCGGCCGAGGGACTGGGCGCCTCGTTGCAGCACTACAACCCGCTGATCGACGACGAGGTCAAGCGCATCTGGCAACTGCCCGCCGAGTGGAAGTTGCTGGCGCAGATGCCCTTTGGCAACCCGACCGCCGAACCCGACGCCAAGCAGTTCGCGCCGCTCGAGGGGCGGTTCAAGGTGTTCAAGTAGGTTGATGACGCTCGCCGTTCACGCACCCGCCGGGATAGATACCGGCGGGTTTTCGCATACTAGGTAAGCGCTGATCAAATCCCACGCGCGATGGCGGCTGCCTTTTCGTCATCTCGCGCCCGCAAAATCCTCGACGTAGCGTTGTTATGCCTTCGTCTTTTGCGAGCACGATCTGACGAAAATTCAACTCGCCATCGCACGCGCGCTTTAATCAGCGATTACCTGGGCATGCCATGCGCCCCCGGAGCGGGCGTTTGTTTTGCGCCGCAAGGCGGGAGGAGTTTACATGCCGCGACACACCAAATTTTTCCTGGCCGCCTTGTCGGCCGCAGTCCTGGGGGCGGTGATCGCCGCCCAGATCGGGGCCGAAACCGCGCCGCCCGTTCCCACGCCCGCGCCCGCATCGCTGCCGACGGCGCCGCCCGCGCCCACCCCGACACCGACGCCCGTGCCCGCATCGCCGCGCCAGGCGCCGGTGCGGGTGCCGGCGGGCGCGCTCGAGCTGCCGATCCGGGGGGCGACCGGGTTTTCCTCGATCCAATTGAACCTGAGAAGCGAGCCCAGCGCCCAAGCGACGCTACTGCGGCAGGTGCCGCCCGGCACGGCGTTTCGGATCCTCGAGGAGGAGGGCGCGTACTGGCGCGTCGAAAACGACAGCTTCACCGGCTATCTGGCGCACAAGTACTGCATGGTCAACCTGCCCGACGTAATCCCGTCCATCGTCTATGAAAACACCAACGCCTCCCAATCGCGGGTGCATTCGTCGGGCAAGAGGGTGCCGGGCGTCACCGGCGAGGCGCTGTACCAGGCCCGGGCATACGACGAACGGCTGGGCCGGGAGGAATTCATCATGCCGGTGATGTACTCGATGGCCAGAAAAGTTTGCGCCGCGCAGCAGGCGGCATTGGCGCAGGGCGACTCGCTCAAGCTCTACGAAGCCTACCGCCCCGACGGCGCGCAGCGCGCCATGGTCGAGGCGCTGGCCGCGCTGGCCGAGCGGGATCCCGAGGTCCAAGAGGGCATCAGCGCGCCGCCGTGGAAGATGTCCTGGTTCATATCGCTGGGCACATCCAACCACCAGCGCGGCTGCGCGATCGACGTGAGCCTGGTCAAGGTCGAGGCTGTCAAGCACCATTGGTCGGGCGACTGTGCGTACAACGCGGTCGTGAAATACAAAGAATACGACATGCCCTCGCCCATCCACGAGTTGAGCATCGCCTCCGCCGCATTCAGCGCGCCGGTGGTCTCCTCATCGGAGACCGCATGGAAAAGCGCAGCACCTGCTCCGGCCATGAACAGGGCGGCGCTGTCACTGCAACGCTATTGCGCAGGCGCGGGCTTGACGCCGCTGGCGTCCGAGTGGTGGCATTTCAACGATTTGGCCACCTACCGGGCCCTCGGCGAAAACACGGGCCGGGGTGAGGCCACGCTCACGCAGCTGTTCAGCGTCCCGCCGTACGCTGCGCCGTAGGCAGCCGCTCACTCGGTCAGGGCAAGCAGCAGCTTGGGGACTCCATCCAACTCCATCCGCTCGATCTCGTCAAAGCCCAACGAGCGCAGCATGTGGAGGGAGGCGGCGTTTTCCGGGCTGGCCACCGCGTAGATTTGAACGGCGCCGCGCGCGCGCAAGTGCTCGATGCCCTGGCGCATCAGCCGCTTGCCCAGGCCCTGGCCGCGATGACCGGCGCGGACCAGCAGCGTGTTCATATGACCCACGCTGTCCAGCAGCGCGTCGGGCACACGGCCGCGCCCCAGGTTGCGCGCCGCGCGGGCCGTGGGCATGGTGCAGCACAAAAACGCAATCAGTTGCTCGCGACGCGCCGACCACACCCCGAGGCAGAAGTTCTGAAAACGGTAGCAGCGCTCGTATCCTTGCGCGCTGGTGGGTGTAAACGGGTCTTTCAAGTCCAGGCAGTCCTGTTGCAATGCCATCATATGGGGCAGGGCATCGGGCGTAAGTTCTTCAATCATCGATGGATCCCCCCCATCGCCGCGGGTACATGGCGTACGCCGGAGCGGACGCGGGGGCTATGCTGTCCGCCTGCCGGCATAAGCACATTATGATGGAAGGCCCGAAGGTGTGCCCGGGTCGTGGTGTCCAGAAGTTGTTTACGCCCACGAGACCACGCAAATCAGTCCGCCGTAGAACAGGCGGACTGATTGACATTTTAGCAGTTGTTCAGGCCCGCGAGGCCACGCAGCTCGCGCAGCCGCCCTCTCCTGTCTCGCGCAGCGCGGCGGGCAGCATACGGCCCACGCGGCCCATCGCGTCGATCACCTCGTCCGCGGGCAGGATCGAGCAGGTGCCCGACAGCGCCAGGTCGGCCGCGGTCAGCGCCACCGACACCCCCGCCACATTGCGGTAGACGCAGGGCACCTCCACCAACCCGCCGACCGGGTCGCAGACCAGCCCCATAAGGTTCATCAGCGCGAACGCCACGGCGTCGGCCGCTTGGCGCGCCGTGCCGCCGCGCAGCTCCACCGCCGCCGCCGCCGCCATCGCCGCCGCCGTACCCACCTCCGCTTGGCAGCCGCCCTCCGCGCCCGAGATGCTGGCGCGCTGCGCGATCACCGCGCCCACGCCCGCCGCCGTGAACAGCGCCTTTACCACATCCTCGGTGGCAATGCCGTGCGCCTCCTTAAGCGCGAGCAGCACGCCGGGCAGCACCCCGCACGCGCCCGCCGTGGGCGCGGCTACGATCCGCCCCATCGCGGCGTTGAGTTCCGCCACCGCCAGCGCGCGCGACGCCGCCTCGCCCAGCAGCGCGCCGCCCGCCGTGCGCCCCAGGCGCACCGCGTCGCGGTACTTGGCCGCCGCACCGCCCGTCATGCCCGACATCGAGCGCAGTTGCGGGTCCATGCCCTCCGCCGCCGCCTCGCGCATCACCTGAAAGACCTCGCTCATCTGATCGATCAGCACTTGCTCGGGCGCCCCGTCCTCGATCGCTTGGTCGCGCAGCACCACGCGCCAGATCGGGCCCTCGCCCGCCTGTGTCACCAGCTCGCTCACCGCGTATCGCTTCTGCATGTGCGCCCTCCTATAGCTTTTTCAGTAACACCGCCCGCTCGATGCCCGGCAGCGCGTTCAGCGCGCTGAGCGACCGCGCGGAAGGCACCGCGTCCACCTCGATCACCATCACCGCCGTGCCGCCCAATTGTTGGCGGAACACCTGCATCTGGCCGATGTTGACCGCCTGATACGCGAGCAGCCCCGACACCTGCGCGATCATGCCCGGCTGGTCGCAATGCACGATAATCAGCGTGTGCGCGCTGCCGGTGAAGCTGACCGGCAGCGCGTCGAGTTCGTCCACGCGGATCGCGCCGCCGCCCACCGACGCCGCGCGCAGCGTGAGCTTGCGCGAGCGGCCTTCCACCTCGATCACGGCGGTGTTGGGATGTGCGTCGCGAAGGCCGGTCGCCTCGCAGAACTCAAACGACAGCCCGGCCGCCTCGGCATGCGCAAAGCTGTCGCGGATGCGCGCGTCGTCCACGCCCATGTCCAAGAGCCCCGCGACCAGCGCGCGGTCGGTGCCGTGCCCGCGCGCGGTGGCGGCAAACGAACCGTACAGCGCGATGCGCGCGCGCACCGGCTCCTCGTCCAACAGTCGACGCGCCACCCGTCCGATGCGCGCCGCGCCCGCCGTGTGGGAACTCGACGGCCCGATCATGATTGGGCCGATGATGTCGAAGACGTGCATAGCTGCCTCCCACGGTTTTTTCCCATTATATCATAGCATTGCCAAGTCATGGGATGCCATGCGACGATATAATTGGGTTAAGCGCCCGCCGCGCATTGAAAATGCGGCGGGTTTATGCTACACTTACGCCATAAATCGGTGATTTACACCGCAAGGAGGCAAATTGTGAACAAGTTTCTGAAGGTGCTGTTTGTGATCGTACTCGTCGCCGCCGTCGTGTTGGGCATCATGTATGCCAATTCCAACAAGGCCAAGGGCGAACTCGAGGCGATGTCCGAGCTGCAACTGGCCGACGCCATCAAGAAGGGCAAGGAGGCCGTCGCCGAAGCCGTGAAGAATGGCGAGGCCGATCTGGCCGCCAAGGAAGCGGAACTCAAGGACGCCGCCGCCAAGGAGCTCAAGGCCGCGCAGGATGCCGCCGCCAAAAAGGAAGCCGAACTCAAGGCCAACGCCGAGAAGTCGCTCCAGGAAGCCAAGGATGCCGTCGCGAAGGCAGAGGCCGACCTGAAGGCCGCCGCCGATGAGGCCAAACAGGCGCTCAAGGCCGCGCAGGACGCCGCCGCCAAGAAGGAAGCCGAGCTGAACGCCCAGATCACGGAGCTCAAGAAGCAGCTGGACGACGCGCTCAAGGCCGCGCCGCCCGTCGCCTGATCGGGGATTCAATCGGGGTTTTCAAACGAGCGCGACGCATCCGAGCAGGATGCGCCGCGCTCGTTCATGCTCGATAGCATCCGGCGCGTACGCACCGCGCGGCTACCTTTCGTAATGCTTAATCAGCGCCTGTGTGCCCAGGTCCGCATACCCGGCTTCGGCCAGGCCCTCGAAGTTGCCGAGCACCTGCCCAAGCACGTCGAGCACAAGCCCGCCTTGCTCAGCTTCCTCTGCGGCCAGCTTCATGTCCTTGATGAAGTGCTTGACGAAGAAGCCGGGGGCGTAGTCGCCGGCCATGATCTTGGGGCCCAGGTTGTCGAGCTGGCGGCTGCCGGCCGCGCCCGTGGCCACGGCCGCCGAGAGCGTCGGCAAATCGAGGCCCTTGGCCCTGGCGTAGGCCAGCGCCTCGCAGACGCCCGACAGCGTGCCCGCGATCATGATCTGATTGGCGAGCTTGGCGTGCTGGCCGCAGCCGGCTGCGCCCAGGTGGTTGATGTTCGTGCCCATCGCTTGGAATAGGGGCATGCAGGCGTCGTAATCGCTTCGCTCGCCGCCCACCAGGATGGACAGCGTACCCTTCTTCGCGCCCACGTCGCCGCCGGTCACCGGCGCGTCCAGCACGCGCAAACCCCTTTGCGCGCCCAGCGCGTGCAGCCGCCCGGCCAGCGCCGGGCTGCTGGTGGTCATGTCGATCAGGTATGCGCCCGGCGCGGCGCTGTCCATGATGTTGCCGGGCGCGAGGTATACCTCCTCCACGTCCGCAGGATACCCCACGATGGTAATCACCGCATCCGCGCCCTTCGCGCAATCGCCGATCGTCCCATGAAACCGCGCGCCCTCGGCGATCAAATCCGCGGCCTTTTCCCTGTTCCGCGCGAAAAAGTCCACCTCGAAGCCGGCCTTCATCAAATTGCGCACCATCGACTTGCCCATGATCCCCACGCCGACAAACCCGATCCTCTTCATCTCCATGCCTCCCCGCTACATCTTCGCGACCAACTCGATCTCCACCCGCGCGCCCAGCGGCAGCGACGCCACGCCCACGGTGGTGCGCGCCGGGTAGGGCTTTGAGAACTGAAGCTCGTACACCGCGTTCATCGCGGCAAAATCGGCCATGTCGGTTAAGTAGACGTTTACCTTCTGCACATCGTCCGGCGTCAGAGCGGCCGCGCGCAGCACCTGGAACAGGTTGTCAAAGCACTGCTGCGCCTGCTCCGCCGCCCCGCCCTCGACCAGTCGCCCGGTCGAGGGCACGAGCGGGGTCTGGCCGGACAGGTACAGCATTCCATTCGCTTCCACCGCATGCGAATACGGCCCGACCGTCGCCGCGCCCGCCGCCTCTATCGCTTTTCTCACCGTCATACATCTCCCTTCCATCTGCGTAAACAAGATACACGGGATGGCGCGCGCTGTCAAGTAGGGCCGTTCATGAAGTATTGCGAAGCGCCGCATGCACGCGCCGCGCCTGTCTGCCGCCGCTGGCACAAGCGGCCGATGCCGGCCTCGGTGCCGCTGGTGCTGCTGCGCTATTCCCCGGCGCACTCTGTTATCGGTTGGCAGGGTGCAATCTTCAACCAAAATTCAGACCGCGTCCAGCCCAAATCCAACCGGGATCGTTATACTGGCATCATCTCAAGCGAAGAAAGGAATGGTGTACCATGAGAAAACTTGGGTGGACGGCAATCGGCGCCCTATTGCTGACGGCGGCGCTCGGCGCGAACGCGGCGGCCGCGACGACGGCGATCGCGATGGACGGCAAGACCTACGTGGTCTACGGCGATCGATCGAGCTTCGAGGCGGACGGGAAGACCTTCATCATCGGCAAGGACAGCGTGCGGATTCAGGAAGCGGGGAAACCCGACCGGGTGCTGGAGATGCAGACCGAAGCCGACCTTTCCGAGGCGGTGTTGACGGAAGACGCCGCCGCCGTGAGCGGCGCGGCGACGAGCGAGGTCACCATCACGGCGGTCGAGGCGGAGGAGATCCTGCCGGTGCAGGAGGCTATCTACATAGGGACCCACGAGGCCGTCCGTGCGGACGAGGCGCTCGATACCATCACCATCTCGACCATCGAGCAGCGCGAGTCGTTCAGCCGCTACGCGCGGTTCGGCCTCAGCTACGACGCCGAGCAGGGCATCCTCTACCATCAAGGGCAGCGGGTGCGCGTCTTCGAGGACGCCTATGCGCTGGATGACGGAAACAGCTGCACACAGACCGAGTATTTTGACGCGCAGGGCACGATCGACGTGGCGGCGCAGCGCGATCCGGCGGCCATCCGCCGCCCCGACGGTTCCTACGATCCCAGCGGAACGCTGACCGGCCTGCGCGTGCTGAGCGCCGCCGAATTCTCCGCGCGCGACTTGAGCAAGTGGACGCAGCCGCGCGTTAACGTCACCCACGCCTCCTCCGGAACCCCCATGAGCGCCGAAGAGGCGCGGGCCTTCTACGCCCCCTACGCTCCGTTCGGTCTGACCTACGACGCCAAGGCCGGCGCCCTGATCTATCAAGGCCAGTTGGTGCGCCGGTTCCTGGACGTGCGCAAGAGCAACGGCGAACCCCTCGAGAGCGGCAACTTCGCGGGATCGATGACCAGCTTGTACAACGAAGAGGGCACGATCGACGTCACCATCGTCCGCGACTACTTAAGCCCCGACGCCGAGGCAATGGCAAGCTAATCGGCATGCGTGCGCAGTGATGGCGCGGCATTGATTAACGCGCGGACGCCCCTGCGTGCAGGGGCGTCCGCTTTCTCCTGCCGTCTTCAACTGAAATCCAAAAATCTATGTTATACTGCCCCACAGGAGGGTGAGCGCATGGCACGCATCCTGATTGTGGAGGACGACCCCGATATTTTGGAAATGCTGGCGACCTGGCTGAACGAGGCCGGGTACGAGACCGTCTGCGCGCAGGACGGCATGGAGGCGCTCGACCGGTTCGCGGACGGGGCGTTCGACCTGGTGCTGCTCGACCTGATGCTGCCCAAGATCGACGGCTTCGGCGTGTGCGAGTGGATTCGCCGGCGCTCGGGCGTGCCGGTCGTCATGCTGACCGCGCTCGACGGGGAAGCCGAACAGCTGCGCGGGTACGAGCTTAAGATCGACGACTACGTGACCAAGCCCTTTTCGATGCCGGTGCTGCTTCAGCGGATCGGTGCGATTTTGCGGCGTTCGGGCGGCGCTGGGGTGGACGCGCACCTGCTGCGCTACCGCGATTTGACGCTGGACCTGGACGCCTACACCGCCCGGCGCGGCGAACGCGAGCTTGCGCTGACTACGCGCGAGTTCGAGCTGCTGCGCGAGCTGATCGGGCACCAGGGCCGGGTGATGACCTACCAGATGCTGATCGCGCGGCTGTGGAACTACGACTACCTAGGCGACGACCGCGTGGTGTACAGCCACATCAAGAACCTGCGGCGCAAACTCGAGGATGACTACATCCAAACGGTCAGAGGGGTGGGATACCGCGTTGAAAAGGTTTAGAATCAGCCTAACCGCGCGCATCTTCCTGACGACCTCGGCGCTGATGATGGCCGCCTGTGCGATCACCTACGCGGCGATCGCCTACCTGACGCCGATCACCTACACCTCGATATTGGAAGACGAATTGGCGGACAAGAGCCATACGCTGGTCGGCGCGCTCGCGAAGGTCGCGCCGGCGGAAGGGGAGCAACTGCTCGACGATTTCGCCCGCGACACCGGCGTGGTGGTCTACGTCTGGGACGAATGGGGGCGGACGCTGTACGAGACGGCGATCACGCAGACGACGGTTAC
The DNA here is from genome assembly GCF_051162045.1 of Anaerozeibacter quisquiliarum. Lineage (NCBI taxonomy): Bacteria > Bacillati > Bacillota > Clostridia > Eubacteriales > Anaerozeibacteraceae > Anaerozeibacter > Anaerozeibacter quisquiliarum. The sequence continues at coordinate 15,762 of NZ_JBISDI010000031.1, read as the reverse complement.
GGTCGTCGAGGATGTTCAGGGTGAGGATGCGTTCCCGGCCTACAGCGTCGAGTCTGCGACGCAAGCCGTGCCTGCGTCCGACGCCGCCATGCAGCCGGGCGCGGCGCCGATCACAACCGGCAACTCGATGGCAGCCGTGGAGATGTTCACCGAAGCGGTGTCGGCGCAGCCGGGCGGCTTGTACGCCTTCGCGTTTGCCGACGGCACAGGCGCCACGCTGGGCGTCTCGGGCGGGGTGCGCCCGGTCAACCAGGCGACCGAGGCGCTGATGCGCGTGCTGCCCTTCCTGGCCGCCGTGGTCGCGCTGATCTCGCTCATGGGTTCCTTTTTCTACGCGCGCTACATCACGCGCCCGATCGTCTCGATCAGCCGCATTGCCCGCCGCATCGCCGCGCTGGACTTCGACGCGCGCTGGACAAAGCGCCGAAGCGACGAGATCGGCGCGCTGGGCTATAGCCTCAACCTGCTGTCGGACAACCTGTCGGGCGCGCTCACGCAGTTGGAGGACGCCAACCGGTCGCTCGTGCGCGACATCGAGCGCGAGCGCGAACTGGAGCGGCAGCGGCTCAATTTCTTCTCGGCGGTGTCGCACGAGCTCAAGACCCCGATCACCATATTGCAGGGGCAATTGAACGGCATGCTGGCGCAGGTGGGCGTCTACCGCGACCGGGAGAAGTACCTGGCGCGCGCGCTTAAGGTGACCGGCCGCATGGAAGGGCTGGTCGGAGAGATATTGACCGTCAGCCGGATCGAGTCGGGCAGCTTCTCGCTCAAGGCCAGGCCGGTCGACCTGGCCGCGCTCATCAAAAAGCAGCTCGAGCTGGACGGCGAGCTGCTTGAGCAGAAGGGGTTGACGCCGGATACGCGGATAGAATCCGCCGTCGTCCAGGGCGACGAGGCGCTGCTTTCCAAGGTCGTATCGAACGTGCTGAACAACGCGATGCTCTACTCGCCGCCCGGCGCTTCAATTCTCATAGAAGCCGGGGACCTCTCGCTTAGCGTCGAGAATACCGGCGTGTCGATCCCCGAGGAGTCCCTCGCGCAACTATTCACACCATTCTACCGCGTCGAGCAGTCGCGCAACCGCAACTCGGGCGGCAGCGGCCTGGGGCTATACCTTGTGAAAGTCATCCTGAACCTGCACGGTGCGACCTGCCGGATCGAGAACACCGAGCGCGGGGTGCGGTTTTGGGCGGGGTTTGCATAGGGGTTGACACCGCCCGGGGCCGATGCTATAATGGCGAAAATCTGACGGGGAGGGCAAGGGCCGTGACGACGCGCACGCTGTTCTGTTCTACCACCTGCGCGAATCCTGGCAAGCCGAATGGCCGCCGGGCTTTTGTCCATGCTACCTTGCAACGCCGGTAGGCGGCCTTTGAGGGGTATCAGCGGATGGAAGCGTCAAAAAGCTACCATCCGCTTTTTCATCATGATCGAGGGGGGCTGGACATGGATGTGACGGCGGCGATTCGCGATTATTACGACGGCGAGGTGGAGGCGGAGTGGGGGCGCATCGATAACCGGCCGGAATTTCTCATCACCCGCCGCTACATTGAGCGCTATGTAAAGCCGGGCGACAAGGTGCTCGACATCGGCGGCGGGCCGGGGCGCTATGCGCTGTGGCTGGCCGAAAGGGGCTGCGACGTGACCTTGGTCGATCTGTCGAGCGAGAACGTGCGGTTTGCGCGCGAAAAAGCCGCCGCGCTCGGCCTGCCGCTTGTGGCCTTGGTCGGCGACGCGCGCGCCGCCTCCGAGGCGGTGGGCGGGGCGTTCGACTGCGTGCTGCTGATGGGGCCGCTGTACCACCTGCTGGAGGAATCGGACCGCGTAAAGGCGGTAAACGAAAGCCTCAAGCGGTTAAAGCCCGGCGGGGTGCTGTTTGCGTCGTTCATCGCGCTGTTCGCCGGCATGATCTACGCGATGAAGTTCGCGCCCGAGCTGATCCTCGACGAGGGAGAGAACGAATTCTATCAGACGGTGCTTCATGATCGGAACTTTGCCGGTCAGGCCTTCACGCAGGCGTTCTTCATCAACCAAAAAGAAGTGCTGCCCTTCATGGCGCGATTCGCGCTCGAAAAGCTGCACTTCTTCGGCCAGGAGGGCATCCTCTCTCCCTGCGAGGCGGGCATCATGGAAAAGCCCCAAGCAATCGTCGACGCCTGGATCGACATGGCGGTACAATTGGCCGAGCGGGAAGCGCTGCTCAGCTGGGCGGAGCACCTGATGTACGTGGGGCGGAAGGTTATTTCACAATCCCCTTCTTCAAGATGATGTTGGCGTACTGCCTGGGTTCGGAGGTGGCGACCACGACGAACGCCCGCTTGGCGCGCTCGTAGAACGCGAAGCGCTCCACCATCTCGCTCGGGGTGTCGTGGCCGTGGTTTTTGAGGATGCCGGCATAGGTGTCCCACACCTCGGGCTCGCCGACCGGGTCGCCGGGCACGACCTGCATCAGCGCCGTGGGCCTTTCCACATAGGCGTCCAGCGGCATGAGCGTGAGCACCGCGTCCAGCACCTCGGGCACGCAGTGCCCGTCCACGCGCACCACGCGCGTGCCCATCGCGTCGCAGGGGTAGTTGCCGTCGCCGATCACCATCTCGTCGCCGTGGCCCATCTGCATCATGATCTTGACGAGTTCCGGGGGCAGGATCTTGGGAATGTGGTTGAGCATGGCCGTATCCTCCTTTTCGCGCCGCAATGCGCGCTCGGTATTTCGCTCGCCCTGCTTCGCAGCGCTCGCGCGGCGAAGCCTCTCAGTTTATAGCTCAAAGTCGCAGGCGACCGAAGCCTCGCGCACCTCGTGCATGCGCTTCTTGACCGGCAGGTGCGCCGGGTGGGTCTGATAGGCCGCAAGGGCCTCGCGATCGACAAAGGTGGCGACCAGCGCCAGGTCGTAGGAGCGCTCGGATCCCAGGAAATCCGCGCCCGACTCGAGCGCGGTCAGCCCCTCGACGCGCCCGAGCATGCCGTAGAACGCTTGCACCAGCTGCGGAATCTCCGCCTTGAATTCCGGCTTGATCTTGAACAGCACGATGTGGCGAACCATGTCGTTCCTCCTCGTACATTTACATTCCGTATTCGATTATAGCGCCGCGCCATGCCTGTGTCAATCGGCCGGTGCCGATATATAAAGTTTGTCCGCCCCCCTTGATAAACAGGGGCTCACTTCATTATACTATCACGTAATAGACGACAAGGGAGATGATAGCATTGACCGATCAGGTTAAGCAGGTTGGCAGGCGCATCCGTGAACTGCGCGAGGTCTATGACAAGACGGCCGAAGCGGTCGCCAAGGAGACTGGCGTGGACCTGCACGACTACCTCTCCTACGAGAGCGGCACGGTGGACATCCCGATCAGCTTTCTGCTGAAACTGAGCAAGCTGTACGAGATCGACACCACCACGATTCTGACCGGCGAAGCGCCGCGCCTGTCGGTGTGCGCGCTGACCCGCAAGGACATGGGCGTGGACATCGTGCGCGAGCACCACTATATCTACAAAAATCTGGCCTACAACTTCACGGGGCGCAAGATCGAACCGCTACTGGTGACGGTGAATCCGGGCATCAATCCCAACATGGAGCCCGACCGCCACCCCGGCCACGAGTTCGACTACGTGCTCGAGGGCACGCTGCACCTGAAGGTGGGAAACCACGACATGATGCTTGAGGAAGGCGACTCGGCCTACTACGACTCGATCTACCCGCACGCGATGCAGGCGGCGGGCGATGTGCCGTGCAAGCTGCTGGCGATGGTCATCCCGGTGGGCGCCAACAAGGAGTAGAAGGATATGCGCCTCATTGAACGCTATACCTATGCCGACTACGCGTCGATGTCGGATTTCCAAGAAAATTATCGGGTGAACGTGCCCTCGTCGTTCAACTTCGCCTACGACGTGATCGACGAATACGCCCACTACGCGCCCGGCCAGCGCGCCATGATCTGGGTGAGTGCCCGGGGCGATGCGCGCGTGTTCTCGTTCGGCGACCTGAAGCGGCTGTCCGACAAGGCGGCGAACGCGCTCTACGACCTGGGGCTGCGCAAGGGCGATGCCGTGCTGCTGCTGCTCAAGCGCCGCTGGGAATATTGGGTGATCGCGCTGGCGCTGATGAAGCTGGGCTGCGTGCAGATCCCGGCCACCGCGCAATTGCAGAAGAAGGACATCGTCTATCGGCTGAACGCCTCGGACGCGGTGGCCGTGATCGCCGTGGGCGAGGAGGAAGTGACGAGTCACGTCGCGGCGGCGCTCGGCGACTGCCCGAAGGTGAGGGTGGCCGCGACCCTCGGCGCGCGGGAGGGCTTCGTCGATTTCTCGCAGCGGCTGGAATCGGCCTCGGATGTGTTCCTGCCGGCCGAACAGCGCGCGCTCAACCAGGACGTGATGCTGATGTACTTCACGTCGGGCACCACCGGCATGCCCAAGATGGCCGCGCACGACTTCACCTATCCGCTCGGCCACCTTATCACGGGCCGGTTCTGGCATAACCTGAACGAGCGCTCCATCCACCTGACCGTGGCCGATTCCGGCTGGGCCAAGTGCGCCTGGGGCAAGATCTACGGCCAGTGGATCGCGGGCGCGACGGTGTTCGTGTACGATTTTGAGAAGTTCGCGGCGCAAGACCTGTTGAATGTGCTGGTGAAGTACCGCGTGACCTCGTTCTGCGCGCCGCCCACGATCTACCGGTTCCTGGTGCGCGAGGAGTTGAAGGAGTACGACCTGTCCTCGCTCAAGTGGTGCACCGCCGCGGGCGAGCCGCTGAACCCGGATGTGGCCAAGCAATTTGAGAAGGCGACCGGCTGCGAACCGAGGGAGGGCTTCGGGCAGAGCGAGACCACGCCGCTCTTGTTGACCAGCGCGTTCCTGCCGCCGCGCGCGGGCTCGATCGGCGTACCCTCGCCGCACTACGACATCCGGCTGCTGGACGCGGAGGGCAACGACGTGGAGGCGGGTGAGGAAGGGGAGATCTGCGTCGACACGCGGCGCGGTCACCCGCCGGGGCTGTTCGTCGGGTATTACAAGGACGCGGAGGCGACAAAGGCGGCGTTTTATAACAACGTATACCACACCGGCGACATGGCGTGGCGGGATGAGGACGGGTATTTCTGGTTCATCGGGCGCGCGGACGACGTCATCAAGTCGTCAGGCTACCGGATCGGGCCGTTCGAGGTGGAGAGCGCGCTGGTGGCGCACCCGGCGGTGGTGGAGTGCGCGGTCACCGGCGTGCCCGACCCCGACCGCGGCCAGGCGGTCAAGGCCACGGTGGTGCTGGCAAAGGGGTATCAGGCGAGCGACGCGCTGAAGAAGGAACTGCAACAGCACGTCAAGCGCGTGACCGCGCCGTATAAATACCCAAGGATCATCGAATTCGTGGAGGAACTGCCCAAGACGGTCTCGGGCAAGATTCAAAGGAAGATCATCCGGCAGAAGGATAGCTAATAGGATGTTTTGAGCGCGTGGGCGCTGCCGTCGGCAGCGCCCCTTGTGCTCAGAACGCGTCAACCGTATCCCTGGGCAGGTCATTCAACGCGAAAGGCGAACAGCTTTTCATAGTCTCTGCGGATGGATACCGTCGCGTCCAGCTCGGAAAGGTTATAAACCACCGACCACTGGGTCATGCTTGTGGATTCCTTGGTCTCCGCTTGACTGACCAACTCCAGCAGCGACATCGCCTCGCTCTTTGTCAGCACATGGTTTTTGAAGCTCAATGCCGCCGCCATCACATCGTACCGGTTTTGCCCATGCCCGAACCCATTCATAGAGGGATCGAGGTAAAAGTTGGTTACATAGGTTTCATTGACCACCGACATGGCATGGTTGCAGTATTCAACGACGACGGCCTTGCCCGTCGCGTCTGCGAACAGGAAATGATAGTTGGCGTCCGGCGAGGCGGATTGCATATCGTACCGATCCAGCAGCGCGATGGCTTCATCCACAGTCGCCGCGCGGTCGAGGACGAGGCGCATGGCAACGGTCGTCATGATCTTGGGGTTGCCCCTGTCCTGCCGCGTGGGGTCGCCGTCCAGATAGAGTACGCTCACCGCAAGCCCCTTTTCATTCATGCCGTCCATGATGAGATAGGGAAAGCTGACGGCCATAGACAGGTCGGTCGCACCGTCATCGAGGCTGCCAATCCCGTAGCCCATCCAGCCTGTATCCACGATGCCGATGGATTTATAGCCGTCCTTCGGCGCCGTCCGGATCAGCACGGCGGCCATATCCATCTTATAGTCGAAATTGCGCCCATAGAGCACACGGCCGTCCTCGGTGGTGACGACAAATGCGCTGCAACCGGCGCCTGCGTCAGGATTGGCCGGCGCCTCGCCGGAGAGCAGGTTTTCCTGCACAAACGCCACCATGGACGGAGAATCGACAATGCCTCCCCGCAAGACTTCGTCGAGCTTGTAATCCGCGGTGTAGTCCATCGTATAGAACAACCCATCGTCGATGTCCTCGATCGACGCGATCGATGCCGCTTGTTCGTCGGTTGTCAACATCGCGGCGGGATTCGCCGTCTTTTCCGCAACCGCCGTATGGCACGGCATCAACGCAAGCATGGCGATCAGCATCAAACAGAGATTGGCCTTTTTCATCTTTCATACCTCCATATCGTCAACACGCCAATGTTCTTTATCGGTATCAGTCCTACGGAAAACGCCGGATGCAGAGCAGAACTTCGCATCCGGCGTACCTATCGGCTTGATGATATGAAAAGGAATCCCCCCAAGGGTCAGGTTTGCGCCATCCGCCCAAATGGTCATTGCAGACCTCACAACGCCTTCCAACGCTTTTTGGGGCAATTTCCCGATACCCATTATATGGGAGATGGGTCCAAGGCGCAAGTTAATTCTTAACATTAAGCGGACGCAGGACGGACGCCATCTGCGGCAGCTGTGCTTTCCGTGAAGTCACGAAGCCTTTTGTGCGGCAAAACCATTCAGATGGACTTTATAAAACCACTGATGTACAGCAACGCAGCCCCGACCGCGGTTGCTTCGCGCTTGTACGCGCAATCCTTCAGGTACGCCCCGCTTTGGGAAAAGGGGTTCTTTCGGGCGATTTTCTCCCTTAGAGGGCCGATGTAGGGCGTCGCAAAGCCGCCCACATGGCCGCCGAAAATTACGTCCGTGTCCAGCGCCATGTGGAGGTTATTGATCGCCAGGGCCAGATAGTCCGTATACTCCGACCACCTGACGACAGAGGCGGGATTACCATCCGCGAGCGACTCAAAAAACGCCCGCAGGCTGCCCCCATGGCCATCGGTCAGGCGCCCCGCGCCCAGGTATGCGTCCACGCAGCCGCTCTGGCCGCAGTAGCAGGTGCGCCCGCCGGGGATCAGCGTCATATGGCCAAATTCGCTGGCGCGCTGGTTGTCGCCCTCGAAGATACGCCCATTCACCAGGAACGCGCCACCGACGCTGTTGTTGACGGATAGGTACGCTACGCCCAGGCCCTCGCTGTTTCGCAGCGCCGCGTTGGTCCAGAACTCCGCAAAGCCGCCTGCGCTGGCGTCGTTGATAAAGCGGGAAGGGTACTTGATGAATTCGGAGAAATCGCGCAATTGCCCCTTGGTGAAATTGATGAAGGACGCATAAGCCAGTTCCTGCCCGTCCTTTGAGATGATGGCGGGCACCGCCAGCCCCGCGCCGAGGATGGTCCCGCGGTCGATCCCGGCCTCATCGATCAACTCCTCGATCAGCATGGCGAGGCCCTTGAAGTAAAACTCCGTGCTGGAGAAGGGCGCCTCTATGCGCTTGCTCACCACGATCGAACCGCCCAGATCCACGATGACCGCGCCGATGTTCTGCGCTGTCACATCCAGCCCGATGGCATGCTTTGCGCACGGATTGATCGAAAGCGTCCGCGCCTTGCGGCCACCGGTGGATTGCAATGGCTCGGTGTTTACCACGAGCCCCTGGCCGATCAACTCTGTCAGGTTCTGTGTGATCGTGGGCATGCTCATGTTCAGCGCATTGGAAAGTTCCTGCTTGGAAACGGCAGGGTGATCGTACAAATAATGGTAGATCAGGTTCCGGTTGATCTTTCGGATCTCACTGGAGACTGCTTTTTGTCTCGTCAAGGATCTATACCCCTTCCGGTTTATATCAATAAAACATTAGTGAATCCGGTTTGCGAAAGTCTTTACCGTACAAATATATCGTTAAACCGTGGCGATGTCAATAGCGCATATCACACGAAATAGTATTAGTATGTTGTCAAACATATATTGACATGCCTCGGAACGTCGTGTATAATTGATAACAACTAACAGAAAATGGTTTTACTAAAGGGATTTGCTCAAGGGTTTCCAGGGGAGGGGAGGGGAGCTCATGGCCGATGGAGACGCGCGCGTCAAACTTGAGGTGCGCGATATCTCGAAATCCTTTCCCGGCGTCAAGGCGCTGGACAAGATTTCGTTTCGCGTAAAGCGGGGCACGACGCACGTGCTATGCGGCGAAAACGGCGCCGGCAAGTCCACGCTGATGAAGATCATCAACGGAATCTACACGCCCGACGAGGGCCAGATCTTTCTGGACGGAAAGCCCGTCGCCATCGAAAACCCCATCCACGCACGGGCACTGGGCATATCGATGATCTTTCAGGAATTGTCGTACGTACCGGAATTGACGGTGGCCGAGAACATCTTTCTGGGCCGCTGGCCCACGGATCGGTTCGGACGGGTCAACCGCGGCGAGATGCGAAGGCGCACCCAGGAGCTTCTCCAGAAGGAAGGCCTGCACTATTCGCCGGACGAGCAGCTCAAGAACCTCTCGGTTTCCGACATCCAGGTGCTGGAGATCATCAAGGCGGTTTCCAACAACTCGGACATCATTATCATGGACGAACCGACCTCCGCCATCACCCAAAAGGAAATTGAACGGTTGTTCGCCATGATTGGGAGCATGAAGCAGCGCGGCGCGAGCATCATCTACATCTCGCACAAACTGGACGAAATCTTCCGAATCGCCGACGAGATTACGGTGCTGCGCGACGGTGCGATCGTGGGCACGAAGCCCGCAAGCGAGCTCAACATCGACGACGTGATTGCGATGATGGTGGGCCGCCGCATGGAGAATAAGTACCCCTACGAGCACATCCCGAAGGGCGAGACGCTGCTGGACGTCAAAAACTTCTCGAGCGACGGGGTTTTCTCAGACATCAGCTTCCACGTTGACGCGGGCGAGATCGTCGGCTTTGCGGGACTGATGGGCGCCGGGCGCACGGAGGTCGTGCGCGCGCTGTTTGGGCTGGACCCTCATACGGCGGGCGAGGTGCGGGTGAAGGGGAAGAGGCTTTCGTGGCTTTCGGTCCGCAACTCCATCGATAATGGCATGGTCATGCTTAGCGAGGACAGGCGACGGTTCGGCCTGGTGCCCATTCGCTCGGTGCTGGAGAACGTATCTCTGGCCAGCCTGAAGAAGTTCATTTTCAAGGGGCGCCTGCACAGGAGGCACGAACAGTCCGCCGTTTCGGAGACCTGCGCCCGGATGAACGTCAAGACGCCGACGCTGGAAACCACCGTCGAGGCGCTTTCCGGCGGGAACCAGCAGAAGATCGTGCTGGCGAAGTGGATGGTCGTGGGCCCTGAAATCCTGATGATGGACGAGCCCACGCGCGGCATCGACGTGGGCGCGAAATATGAGATCTACAGGCTGATGATTGAATTGGCCCGCGGCAAAAAGGCGCTTCTCATGGTTTCGTCGGAGTTGCCGGAATTGATCGGCATGTGCGACCGGATCTACGTAATGGGACAGGGCCGGATCAACGGCGAGCTTCGCCGCGAAGAATTCTCCGCCGAAACCATCATGGCGTTGGCGACTGGCACGGCCAAGCAACAACCAGACAAAAAGCGGGGTGCGTGATATGCAGGCAAAAAACAACCGGGCCGGTTTCTGGGCCACGCTTCGGAGCAGGTACAGCATCATCATGGTTTTGATGCTGCTGTTCGTGGTCTGCTCACTGCTGAACGAAAACTTTCTGACCTGGGGGAACCTCACCAACATCTCCCGGCAGATTTCGGTCACGACGATCCTCGCCTTCGGCGAGACGATTTTGATTATCTGCGGCCTTTTGGATCTTTCAAGCGGCTCGGTGATCGCATTTGCGGGCACTCTTTCGGTCATGTGCTACAAGGCGACCGGGTCGATGCCGCTGGCGATCCTGGTTTCGGTCGCTGTGGCGGTCATCTGCAACGCGCTCAATGGCCTCATGGTCACCCAGTTCAAAACCCCTGCGTTCATCGCCACGCTGGCTATGCAGACGATGGCGCGCGGCGCAGCGCTCCTTCTGACCGCCGGTCAGAACGTTTATCAGATCGGCGACTACACGATTTTGGGGCAGGGTTCCGTCTGGATGATCCCAACGCCGATCCTTTTCATGCTCTTCTTCTTCGCCATGACATGGTACATGCTCAACGACACAAAGTTCGGCCGCTCGCTCTACGCCATCGGAGGCAATGAGGAGGCTGCCAACGCATCGGGCATCGCGGTCAAAAAGGTCAAGATGAACGCGTACCTGATTAACGGCGTGCTCGTGGGCGTGGCGGCGGTGCTGTTCATGTCGCGCGTCAACGCCGGGCTCCCCAACGGCGCGCAGAACTACGAGTTTGACGCGCTGACCACCACCATCATTGGCGGCACAAGCTTCTCCGGCGGCATCGGCACCGCCGGCGGCACGCTGATTGGCGCGTTTATCGTGGGCTTCCTCAACAACATCATGAACCTGACCAGCGTCAACTCCTACGTACAGCAGATCATCCGCGGCCTGATCATCGCACTGGCCGTCATCTACGATATCTTCGCCAAGACCAAGCGCACCCGCAGAAAGCTCGGCAACATCGAGGAACAAGTCGAGGCGAAACGGTAGCGGAACCAATGCGGACATCCGCATCGGAGATAGGAATCCAATCATCTTAAAGGAGGGTATTTCATGAAGAAGCTGATACTCGTCGTCCTGACCCTGATTCTGGTCTTGTCCGTGGCGGCTACGGCCGGCGCCGAAGGCTATCGCGTAGCCTACATCGCCCGCGCCCAAGCGGACTCCTTCGCGGCCTGGCTGGCTAACGGCATCAAAGAAGAAGCCGCCAAGTACCCGGACATCACGCTGGACGTGTTCGACGGCCAGGCCAATGACGAGATCGAGAACTCCCTGATCGAGAACGCCATCACCAACAAGTACGACGCCATCATCATCCAGCCGAATAACGGCGAAGCGCAGCGCCCCTATGCCGAGAAGGTCGTACAGGCGGGCATCATCTGCATCACCACCAACGCCCGAATCGAAGGCGTTGAAGGCGCCTCCTCCGTCGATGCCCAACCCTATGAGCAGGCTGCTGTCAACGCCCGCTATGCCCTCGAACATGTGCCCCAGGGCGCCAAGGCGGTCATCCTCCGGGGCCCGGCCGGCAACTTCCACGCAGACGAGCGCCTGGTGGCCTGGCAGAAGGAGTTCTTCGAGAAGCGGCCGGATGTCGCCATCGTGGGCGACGACTATGCCAACTGGAACAAGGACGAGGCCATGGCCCTGATGGAAGACTGGGTCACCGCCAACGACACCATCGGCCTGATCGCCGCCATGAACGACAACATGTGCGCCGGCGCGCTCGAAGTCATCAAGGACAACCTCGCCTACAAGGACACGCTGTCCTTCGGCGTGGATGGTACCGCCGAGGCGTGCCTTTTGATAAAGGAAGGCCGCATGACCGCCACGTGTCTGCAGAATGCCTATGAACTGGCCGAGCTGATCCTCTCCACCTCCCATAAGCTGTTGACCGGCGCGGAAAAGCAGATCGACACAGACGTGGGCAACCCGCTGTACACCATCGAGAATGTCGACGAGCTGTTCGTCATCCACCAGAAGGCAGGCGCCCTTCAATAATAACCCCACCCGTCCCTGTTGACGGACACGGTCGATGAGAACGGATTACATGTCCTCGAACGATACCGATCCAACTTATGCCCCGGCGCAGACGGATGCGTCCAAGACGCTCCGATTCTCCGCCGGGGATTTTGGCCCTAAAATGATAGAAGTGAGAAATTCCATAATGTCTCCGGTAAAAAGTGCGGGCAATACTGGATTTGGAGGAGCACATCATTCCGACGGCTTTGGTTTGGCTTGGATACGGAAACCGCCTGGGGGTTACGGCCTGATGCGCTGGAGCGCGGAAAATTGGAGGGGGACGGCTCGCCTTCGGGCATAATGGTACTCAAACGCAATTGTTATGCGAGTCCAAGCAGGCGGGCCACACCGGCGACGATCATACATACGGCGATACCGGTAACCGTGGGGATGATGAACGATGCGATCGTCCATTTGACGCTCTGCGTCTCTTTTTTTATCGTCAGGATTGTAGTTCCGCATGGCCAGTGCATCAGCGAAAACAGCATCATGCAGACGGCCGTCACCCAGGTCCAGCCATGACTCACGAAAAGCGTGCGCAACTCAGTCAGGCTGTCCAGTTCCAGTAAGGAACCCGTTGCCATATAGCTCATAATCAGAATGGGAATGACGATCTCGTTGGCCGGGAAACCGAGGATAAAGGCCATGAGGATATAGCCGTCCAGCCCCATCAGACGCGCAAACGGATCAAGGAAGAGCGCGCATGCGGCGAGAATGCTGACATTGCCGACATGCAGGTTGGCAAGCAGCCAGATGATTAGCCCTGCCGGCGCGGCCACGACGACCGCCCGTCCAAGCACAAAGAGCGTCCTGTCCAGAATGGAGCGCACGATGACCTTGCCGATCTGCGGCCGCCGGTAAGGCGGCAGCTCAAGCTGGAACGAGGATGGAACGCCCTCCAAGATGGTCTTGGATAGCAGCTTGGAGAGAATGAGCGTCGTTACGACGCCGAGCACGATCGTGCCGGTCAGAAGAAGCGTCGAGGCGACCGAGCCGAACGCGCCGCCCGCGGCGCCGGCAAAGAACATCGTGATGATCGCGATCAATGTCGGGAATCGCCCGTTGCAGGGGACGAAGTTGTTGGTCAGGATGGCGATCAGGCGCTCCCGGGGCGAGTCAATGATCCGGCAGCCGATCACGCCGCAGGCGTTGCAGCCGAACCCCATGCACATCGTAAGCGCCTGTTTGCCGTGGGCGCAGGCCTTCCGGAAATGGTTGTCCAGGTTGAACGCCACGCGAGGCAGGTAACCCAAATCCTCCAGCAGCGTAAAAAGCGGAAAGAAGATGGCCATGGGCGGCAGCATGACGGACACAACCCACGCCAGCGTCTTGTATACGCCGTCTATCAAGATACCGGAGAGCCATGCGGGCGCCGAAATCGCCTCGAAGAACTGACGAAGGCGGTCCATGAGACCAAACAAGACGTCCGCGATCAGGGACGACGGCACGTTCGCGCCCTCAATGGTGATCCAGAAAATTCCGAACAGCATCAGGATCATGATGGGAATTCCGGTGCGCTTTGAGGTGAGCACTCTGTCAAACCGTAGATCGCGGGTGAGATACTGTTCGTCCTCGGCCGTTACGACCTCCCGGGCGATGGTTTCACAGGCTTTTACAATCCGGGTAACCAACTGATCCTGAAAGACATCCGGCTCGATGCCCTGGCTTGCCAGAAATCGATTCGCTTCGCCCCGCTGAACCGCGATCTCGGCATCCTCCTGAATGTCGTAACCCAGGTATTTTCGGATGGAAGCCATAAGCCTCACATCGCCTTCCAGCACCCTTAAGGTTGTCCATCGGCTGTTGAGGCGACCTTGTATGGCGCGTTTGACCGCGGGTTCCAGCATGGATACGGCTTGTTCGATGGCGTCGCCATACTCGACGCGCAGGGGTTGAAGCGCCTGTTTAGCCTCGGCGACCTTGCTGACCGATGCCATGAGATCCTTTAGCCCTTTCCCGCTGCGGGCGGCGGTTCCGATCACTGGGATCCCGAGTTTTGCGGACAGCTCGTCCAGATCAATTCGGATATGCTTTTTCCGCGCCTCGTCCATCAGATTAACGCACAATACGACTCGGTCGGTGATCTCCATCACCTGCATCACCAGGTTCAGGTTCCGCTCAAGACATGTGGCGTCTGCGACAATGACCGTAACGTCAGGATCACCGAAGCAGATGAAGTCGCGCGCGATTTCTTCCTCGGTCGAGTTCGCCATCAACGAATATGTGCCCGGAATATCCACCATGATGAAGCTGCGGCCTTCATAGCGGTATCGCCCCTGCGCGTTGACGACCGTTTTCCCCGGCCAATTTCCCGTGTGCTGTTTGAGCCCGGTCAAGCTGTTGAAAACTGTGCTTTTCCCCACATTGGGGTTTCCGCCCAGCGCGACGACTTTGTCACCGGAGAGCTTCTTTGCGATGCGCACTTCCTCATAAGTTCCGGCGTCGGCTTGAGCAAACTGAGTCGTCAGGTCCATTGCCTTTCCTCCTAAATGCATTCGCTTACGCTCTGCGTAACCATGATTCCGTTCGACGAATCCGCCCTGAGGGCGATGACCGCGCCCCGGATCAGGTAAGCAACCGGGTTTCCGGATGGGCTGCGCAAGAGCGCCTCCACCCGTGTGCCCTCTGTGAGCCCAAGATCCAGAATGCGTCTTCGTTCGTGGCCGCTCGATTTGATCGAGACGACCCTGGCGGCCGTGCCAATAGACAGTTGACCCAGCGTGATGAAATCCGTCTCCATTTAGGCACCCCCGTTCTGATAGTCATGGCAAATTGTGTTTCCCTTGCCTAATCCTATGAAGCCTAAGGCCGAAGCGTTCCGAATAAGCTGTTAGAATGGGGGGCGAAGCTATGAAGAAGACTACGGACGCGGGCTTTCGAACCGTCCGCGGATACCAGCTTGTGAACCGGCGCGAGGGCCAGATGACGCCGGCGCTGGAGGATTACCTGGAGATGGTTTTTAGGCTGAGCCTCGAGTGCGGCTACGCCCGCGTAGGCAGGTTATCCGAGATGCTCCATGTCAAGCCGTCGTCCACATCCAAGATGATCTTCCGGCTCGTCGATCTTGGATACCTTGAATACGACCGCTATGACAGCATTCTTTTAACAGAAAAGGGCAAAGAAAAAGGTGCTTACCTCTTGAAGCGCCATGATATCGTGGAGCGCTTCCTGGGATTCATCGGGAACCCAAATCCGCTGAAGGAAGCGGAGCTTGTGGAACACTCGCTGGAAAAGGACACCACGTTTCGATTGAGAACCTTGCTGGAGTTCTTCTCGCAAGACGATGAGGCGCGCAAGCGCTACGAAGCGTTCCGGGCAAAGGCTTGGAATTCACGGGGTACGGAGCCTTGACGCCGACCGATGCCATCAACGGCCAGATGAGTTGCCTAATTAAATGGGACGGTTCTGGATTTAACGTTCAATGGTATTGACAAATTGCGCCTAGATTTGCTATACTATCGCTTGTCGATTGGGTGCGGCTGTATCAAGCGGCGTCCGGTTGACACATTGCCGAATGGTGTAACGGTAGCACCTACGACTCTGACTCGTATTGTCTAGGTTCGAATCCTAGTTCGGCAGCCAATGTGCCTCCATGGTCAAGCGGTTAAGACGTCGCCCTCTCACGGCGAAAACAGGGGTTCGAGTCCCCTTGGGGGTACCACGACATCACCTCAAAGGTGATAGAGACGAATCCGTTCGGGAAACCGGGCGGATTCGTTTTTGCATGGGTTAGAAAAGCCTTATTCCACGGGCTCTATCGGGTGCAGAGTGCATAAGACCTTATGCGGCATGAGCGAAAAGTCATGCGCTCGAGCGAGAACAGAGCGCGGCACAGCCCTCTTCGGCTTCGTAGGCGCCTATCTTCTT
>NZ_JBISDI010000030.1:0-47735 GCF_051162045.1 Anaerozeibacter quisquiliarum | reverse complement strand
CACGTGAACCTTGTTCCGCTCAAATTTCGCCTTCGCCATCGCTATTGTTGCCTCCTAAATCATTGTGCGTCGTATGGAGCGGGTGATGGGAATCGAACCCACGTGATCAGCTTGGGAAGCTGGAGCTCTGCCATTGAGCTACACCCGCGCGCCCGCCGCCAACATGCCAGACCTTATTGTAACGAATGCATGCGTGTTTGTCAACCGGTAAAACGCCGGCGGACGGGAGAAAAAAACGTAAATTTCATTTTCTTCATTTTTCCTCGAGGTACTTTTGCAGCTTGCGTTTGACGCGCTGCAGCGCGTTGTCGATCGACTTGACGTGCCGGCCCATCTCGCCCGAAATCTCCTGATAGCTCTTGCCCTCGAGGTAGCTGAGCAGCGCCTGCTTCTCGAGCTCCGACAGCATCTCGCCGATCCGGCCCTCGATCGCCGTGATGTCCTCGCGGTTAATCAACATCTCCTCGGGGTTGGAGGTCCAGCCCTCGGTAATCACGTCGAGCAGCGTGCGGTCGGAGTCCTCGTCGTAGATGGGTTTGTTGAGCGACACATAGGAGTTGAGCGGGATGTGCTTCTGGCGCGTCGCCGTCTTGATCGCGGTGATGATCTGGCGCGTGATGCACAATTCCGCGAACGCGCGGAACGACGCCAGCTTCTCTTCCCTGAAATCGCGGATCGCCTTGTACAGCCCGATCATGCCCTCCTGCACGATGTCCTCGTGGTCGGCGCCGATCAGGAAATAGCTGCGCGCCTTGGAGCGCACAAAGTTCTTGTATTTGTTGAGCAGATATTCGAGCGCGGCGCCATCCGAGCCCTGTGCCAGCTGGACGATCTGCTCGTCCTTCATGCCCTCGAATCGTTCGTACAAGTTCATTCCCCCCGGCGCATTTGTTCGAGCTTCTGACGCAGCGCGGGGCTGAGCCGTTCCATGACCGTGGCGCGCGCCTTTGCGTCGGGCTTGGCCGCGCCCTTACGGCCGGCGTCGCGCACCGACTCGAGCTCGTTGAGCAGTTCTCGCGCCGACACGCGCGTCGCGCCCCGGCCCAGCACCACCACCTGCTCCACCAAATCGCTGGTGGCCACCCGCACCTCGACGCGGTCGAGCGCGATGTCAGAGGCCAGCTCATCCACCAGCCGCTCGATGTAGCGGTCGGCGGTCTCGCCCTGCTGGGTGAACACCAGCGTGAAGTTGCCCATCTTCTCGACCGAGCGCGCCCTGCGGTTCGACAGCCACGCGTCATAGACCACGATCACCTTTTGGCCTAAGTAGCCCGCGTAGTCGCGCAACTGCTCGGTCAGCCGGTCGCGCGCGTCGTCGATCGATTGGCCGGGCGCGATCGGGCGCAGCGCGCCCAGCACATTGTACCCGTCTACGATCAGGAGGCGCGGCCTGGTGCGCGGCCTATGCGCCATGGCGCGCCTTGGCGATCTCGTAGAGCAGGATGCCCGCCGCCACCGAGGCGTTCAGCGACTCGATCTGGCCGTAGAGCGGAAGCTTGACCCTCTGGTCGCACTGGCGCAGACAAAGCTGTGATATGCCCTCGCCCTCCGAGCCGATCACCAGTGCGATGGGGCCGTTGAGGCCGACGTCCGCAACGGGCGCGCCGTCGGTTACCGCGCCCGTGATCCACAGCCCCTTTTCCTTCAATTCATTCAGGGTACGGGTGAGGTTGACCACGCGCGCCACCTTGATGTGGCTGAGCGCGCCGGCCGACGCCTTGACCGCCGCCGGGTTCAGCCCGGCCGAACGCCGCTCGGGGATGATTACGCCGTGCGCGCCCATGCACTCCGCCGAGCGGATAATCGCGCCCAGGTTGTGCGGGTCGGTCAGGCCGTCGAGCACCACCACGAACGCATCCTCGTCGCGCGCCTTGGCGAGTTCAAGGATCTCCTCGACCGAGGCGTACTCGGCGGCTGAGGCGTAGGCCAGCATGCCCTGGTGGTTCGGGTACACCTGGTCGAGCCGAACGCGGTCCACGTACTGAACGACCACGCGCTGCTCGCGCGCCATCGCCACGATCTCGCGCGCCGAGCCCGTCAGCTCGCCGCTCGCGACCAGCAGTTTTTCGATCGGGTGGCCCGCCTTGAGCGCCTCGCGGATCGGGTTGCGCCCGACCAGCAGGTTCTCCGGCATCTCCGGGTGCGCGGGCTCGAAGGAGCGCGGCGCGGCTTCCGGCGGCAGTGCGGCTTCCGGCTGGGCCGGGGCGTCATACACCTGCGTCGAGGGCGGCACGGCGTAGCGCGGCGGCTGCGCGCGGCGCGGGCCGGGCCCGTCGTAGCGGGGCCGGGGCCGCGCGTCGCGATCGAACGGGCGCCCGCCCTGGGGCCGCGCGTCGCGGTCAAACGGACGCCCGCCCTGGGGCCGCGCGCCGCGATCGAACGGGCGTCCGCCCTGGGGGCGTTCGTCGCGGTTGAACGGGCGTCCGCCCTGGGGCCGCGCGTCGCGATCGAACGGGCGTCCGCCCTGGGGCCGCGCGTCGCGATCGAACGGGCGTCCGCCCTGGGGCCGCGCGTCGCGATCGAACGGGCGTCCGCCCTGGGGCCGCGCGTCGCGGTCGAACGGACGTCCGCCCTGGGGCCGCGCGTCGCGGTCGAACGGGCGTCCGCCCTGGGGCCGTTCGTCGCGGTCAAACGGACGCCCGCCCTGGGGGCGTTCGTCGCGGTTGAACGGACGCCCGCCCTGGGGCCGCGCGTCGCGATCGAACGGACGTCCGCCCTGGGGCCGCGCGCCGCGGTTTTGCGCAAAGCCGCCCTTGAAATCCGTGCTGCGCCCGCCGCGCGGGCCGCCCTTGCCGGGCCGATGCTTGTCATACGCCATAGGGGTTCTCCTTTGCCGCGCCGTCCAGGGCGCGCTCGATGATTTGAGTAAGCCTGACAAACTGTCCGGTCACATACAGATACCCCAGCAGCGCTTCGAGCGCGGTGGCGCAATGGTACTCGGCCGCGTCGGCGTTCTTCGAAGGGGTTTGGCGCGCGTTGCGCGCACGGCGCGAAACCGTCCGCTCGTCGTCGGTGAGCATCGGCTCCACCCGGTCGAACGCCTCGGCCTGCGCGTGGGCGCAAACGATCGAGGTCGCCTCGCGATGCAGCGCCGCTACCCGTCCGCCCCGCGCGACCAGGCGGGCGCGCACGTACAGGTCGTAGAGTGCGTCGCCCAGATAGGCCAGTTCCAGCGAGCCGGGCAGCTGTCCGTGCCGCGCGTAGGGCGAGTGTTCAAACAATTCCTTCATCACAGGAGCGCAAGCAGGCGTCGGTACGCCTCGTCCCAAGGCGCGCGCTCGCCCTCGGGCAGGAAGGTCTTCGTGGGGAAGGAGCGCGCCACGCATGCGCGCAATTCCTTCATGTCGCGGATCGCGCCGAGGCCCATCGCCTGCACCAGCAGGTTTCCGATCACCGTGCCCTCCGACGGCCCCGCGATCACCGGCCTGGCGATGGCATTGGCGGTAAACTGGTTGAGCATCGCGTTCTTGCTGCCGCCGCCCACGATGTGCAGCACCTCGATCGGGTGCTTCAAGAGGTCCTGCTCCAGCCGCTCGATGCCCCAGCGGTACTTGAGCGCCAGGCTCTCGTAGATCACGCGGGCGGTTTGACCGCGCCCCTCGGGCACGCGCTGGCCGGTACGGCGGCAGTAATGCTTGATGCGCTCGGGCATGTCGCCGGGCGCGCCGAAACAGGGGTCGTCCACGTCGATCACCGCGAAGAACGGCTCGGCGCGTCCGGCCATCTGAACCAGCTCCGCAAAGTCCACGGCGTCGCTTCGGCGGTCCCACTCGCGCTTGCATTCGTTGATGATCCACAGCCCCATGATGTTCTTGAGCAGCCGGATCGTGCCGTCTACGCCGCCCTCGTTGGTGTAGTTGGCCTCCATGACGGAAGCATCCGAAAGCGGCTCCCGGATCTCCGCGCCCAGCAGCGACCAGGTGCCCGAGCTCAGGTAGGCGAAGCGCTCGCAGGAGGCGGGCACCGCGGCCACCGCCGAGGCGGTGTCGTGAGACGCCACCGCGATCACCGGCACGGGGCCGACTCCGGTCTCTTCCGCAATCGCGGGCAGCAGCCTGCCGCGCAGCGTGCCCGGTTGCTGCAGCCCGGTCAGCAGGTGCGCAGGCAGATCGAAGCGTTCGATCAGCCCGTGCGCCCAGTCGCGCGTATGGGGGTCGATCAGCTGGCTGGTCGAGGCGATCGTGTATTCGGTGCCCATTTCGCCGGTCAGGAAGTAGGCCAGCAGGTCGGGCATGAACAGCAGCTTCTCGGCGATCTTCAACTGCGGGTCGTTCTGCGCCTTCATCGCCATCAGCTGGAACAGCGTGTTGAAGAACATGAACGCAAGGCCGGTGCGCTCGAAGATCTCGGCCTTGGGCATGAGAGCAAACGCCTTGTCCATCATGCCGTCGGTGCGCGCGTCGCGGTAGTGCACCGGGATGCCGGCCAGCTGGCCGTTCCCCGCGATCAGGCCGTAGTCGACGCCCCAGGTGTCGATGCCTATGGCGTCGAGCGCGATGCCTTGTTTGGCGCACTTGTTGAGCGCCACCTTCATCTCGTAGAAGAAGCGCTGCACGTCCCACTGGAACCGGCCGTTGATCGTCACCGGATCGTTGGGGAACCGATGCACCTCGGTCAGCGTAAGCATCCCGTCCTCGTACGCACCCAGCATCGCCCGGCCGCTCGACGCGCCGAAATCAAAGCCCAACAGGTGTAATGTGCCCATGTGCGCGCCCTCCGAACCACTTCATTCATTGTCTATTAGTATAGCAGAAGCCGGGCCGATCATCAACGCATTTTCAAAGAAATTGCGGCATGTATGCGCTTTTGCAGGAGAGCGCTGCATACCCTGCATAGCGGCATACAGGTCGCATTTGTCCGCCTTCAGGCAAACAATCCACATTGTCCACAAGGTTATCCACAGAAACAAGCCTGATTTGGCGGGTTTGCCGCGGATTTTCCACACATCGGGGCAAAAGTGGCTGTGAATGGATGATACTTATCCACAGACATATACCTGTCTTGGGTGGATAAACGCAGACCTCGGTTGGTTTTTCGCACTCTTTCGCGCGGGAAATCCGGAAAAACCCCGACACACGGGGCTTGCACGCGGCCGGCGGTGAAAAAAGGTCGAAACCATGGAGGCATTTCGCGCAGTTCGCAGCGGTTGCGGATGTAGGCCGCGGCGCGTTGAACAGACCGGAAACAAAAAAAGACCCCGGTCGCCGACGCGGTTCGGCGGCCGGGGACGTGCATAAATGACGGGATATAGCGCGGCGATGACGGAGAAAAATCATTGTGGAGGCAATCGCCTACGCCCCTTGGGAGGTTGGGGGCCTACGCCCTCCGTGCTCGATCACAGGGGCCGGCTCTGCCGGTAGAAATGGACTGCGACAAAGGGCGCGCTTGTCCTCGCTCAATTCGCAATGGTCGCCCCACGCCGCTGGCGTGGCCGCTCGCGCGATGCCCTTCGGCATCGCGTGCCCATTGGCTGGCGCCCTCCCTTTCTCGCCCACTGGGCGCGGCCGGGTGCGCCGCGACTCGGAATCGGTTCACGCAGCCGGGTTGCTGAATTTCCCGCAGGAAACTCAGCGATCCGGCTGCGCAATCCCATTCCCTGGCATGCGGCCGCAGCCGAATGCCAGGGACGGCAAGGCGTTGAGCGAGAGCGGGGCCAGTTCGCCCGCCATCAGCCGGTAGAAAGCGGCCGAGCCGATCATCTCGGCATTGTCGGTGCACAGCCGCACGGGCGGCATGAACACGGTAAGGCCGGCCGCCTCGCCCGCGCGCTGAAGCTCGCGCCGAAGCAATCGGTTGCTGGCCACGCCGCCCGCCAGCGCCAGCGCGCGCGCGCCGCTGTCCGCCGCCGCGCGCACGCTCTTTGTGACCAGCGCGTCCACCACCGCGCGGCGGAACGAGGCCGCGAAGTCGGCGGCGTTTACCGGCTCCCCCTGCTGGCGCAGGTTGTGCAGCAGGTTGATGACATGGGTCTTGGGCCCGGAGAACGAGAAGTCGTAGGGGCCTTCGGTGCGCGCGCTCGGGAAGCGGTAGGCGCGATCGTCGCCCTGCTCGGCCAGCGCGTCGAGCAGCGGGCCGCCTGGGTAGGGCAGGCCCAGCACCCGCGCCACCTTGTCGAAGGCCTCGCCCGCGGCGTCGTCCGTCGTACGGCCGAGCAGCGCGCAGCTGCCGTAGCGGTCGACCCGCACGATGTGGCTGTGCCCGCCCGAGGCGATCAGGCAGACGAACGGCGGCTGTAGCTCCGGGTGCGCCAGGTAGTTGGCGCTCACGTGGCCCTCGATGTGGTTGACGCCGATCAGCGGCAGGCCGAGCGCCCAGGCGTAGGACTTGGCCCAGCTCACGCCGGTCAGCAGCGCGCCGACCAGGCCGGGCCCTGCGGTCACGGCGACCGCGTCCAACGCCGGGGCCGCCGCCCCGCCTGCGGGCCTCCCCTCCGCTGAGGGGAATGGGGAATGGGGAATGGGGGAGAGGCCGGCTTCGGCGAGGGCGCGCGCGGCGACCCGAGGCAGCGCCTCTGCGTGCATGCGCGAGGCGATCTCGGGCACAACGCCGCCGTACAGCGCATGGCGGTCGATTTGCGAGGCCACCACGGCCGACAGCACGTGCCGCCCGTCCTCGACCACCGCGGCGGCGGTCTCGTCGCAGGAGGTCTCGATGGCCAGGATCCGCGCATGCCCCCGCGCGATCAACGCGTCGGCCCGCTCGCGGGCCCGTTGCTCATACGTCATGGATTATCCTTTCTTGCCCGGCGCGTACCCCATATGCCGAGCGCGGTCAGCGCCGCCAGCGTCATGCCGCACAAGAGCGCGGCGCGCCCGGCCAGCGCCATGAAGAAGGGCTGGGGCAGCATGCGGATCATCAGCTGGCTGTTGTCCATCATCCACAGCGCGTTGGTGAACAGCAGCTCGTGGAACAGCGTAAACGCACGGCCGAACGAAAACACCGCGAACAGCGCGGCGAGGCCGAGCAGCGCCGCCCAGCACAGCGAAGCGGCCAGCAACGCCCAAGAAAGGGCCTTCCATTTGCGCGGGTCCCCCCACAGGGGCGATCCGCGGCCGCCCAGCCCCATCATGCCCGCCGCGCTGAGCAACAGCCCGCCGGCGAGCAGCCAGCACCGCAACGCGCGCCCGGCCTGAAAGAGACCCAGCACGTCCCGCATATGCGCAACTTCCCTGTCCTCGAACACGCGGCGCGCCTCGCCGTACACCTGATCGGTATAGGCGAGATCGACCGCCTCGCCCCGCAAGTAGCGCAGCAGCGTATCCGACGCGCGAGCGACGCCTTCGTCCGACAGGCCGGTCGCCTGAGCCGCACCTTGCGCGCGGTGCAGTTCCATATGATAGCGCCCGTCGAGCGCCGTCCACTCGAACACCGTCAGCAGCAGCGCCGATACGAACAAAAGCTGCCCCGCCGGGAGCAGCCATTTTGAAAGGTTGCGCAAGCGGAAACCTCCTCATTGACGCTGGGGCGGCCGATGCGGGCATCGGCCCCTACAGTTTCTGCAGGTACGAGGTCACGAATCCCTCGAGGTCGCCGTCCATCACCGCGTCGATGTCGCCCATCTCGTAGCCGGTGCGGTGATCCTTGACCATGGTGTAGGGCTGGAACACGTAGGAGCGGATTTGACTGCCCCACTCGATCTTCTTCATTTCGCCCTTGACGTCCGACATCTGCTCCAGGCGCTCGCGCTCGTGCAGCGCGCTGAGCTTCGCGCGCAGCATCCGAAGGCAGGTCTCGCGGTTCTGGATCTGGCTGCGCTCGTTCTGGCACTGCACCACGAGCCCGGTCGGCAGGTGGGTCATGCGCACGGCGGAGTCGGTCCGGTTGACGTGCTGGCCGCCCTTGCCCGACGAGCGGTAGGTATCGATGCGCAAATCTTCGGTCTTGATCTGCATCGCGCCCTCGTCGTCGATGATCGGGGCCACGTCGAGCGAGGCGAACGAGGTGTGCCGCCGCGCGGCGGAGTCAAACGGCGAGATGCGCACCAGCCGGTGCACGCCTCGCTCGGATTTCAAAAAGCCGTAGGCGTGGTCGCCCGACACCTCGAACTCGACCGATTTCACGCCGGCCTCGTCGCCGTCGAGGAAGTCGAGTTCCTTGACCGTAAAGCCCATGCGCTCGCAAAAGCGCACGTACATCCGGTAGAGCATGCCGGTCCAGTCCTGCGCCTCGGTACCGCCCGCGCCCGCGTGCAGCGCCAGGATGCAATCGCAGTCGTCGTGCTTGCCGCTGAGTAAGGTCATCAGCTTGAGCGAGTCGAGCTCGGTCTTGAGTGCCTTGAGCTCGGCCTCGATCTCGGGGATCTGCTCGCGGTCGTCGGCCTCCTCGGCCAGCTCGATCAGCACGTCCAGGTCGTCCGCGCGCGCGCCAAGCGCCGCGTACTGCGTCAGGCGCGCCTCGGCCGCGCTCGCGCGCTGGTTGACCTTCTGCGCGCGCTCGAGTTCGTCCCAGAAGCCGGGCGCGGCCATATCCTCCTGATACTCGATCAGCTGCTCCTTGAGCCGCTCGACGTCGAGCGATTGCCCCGCCTCCTCGATCATGTCGCGGATGGCGGCAAGGTCCTGGCGAAAGGCATCGGTTTCAATCATAGGGGTCTCCTTTCAGGTCACGCGAATCCGGCTGCGGCCGCATTCGCGTGAGAGGGGCTGCGGGAGCCCCGGATTGCTGAATTTCCTGCGGGAAATCCCGGGCGCAATCCGGCTGGCAGAAATGATTTCGGGTCGGGGCGCACCCGACTGCGCCCGGTGGGCGAGGAAGGGAGGGTGCCAGCCCAATGAGCACGCGATGTCGAAGGGCATCGCGCGAGCATCCACGCCGGATGGCGTGGGGCGACCATTGCGAATTGAGTGAGGGCAAGATCGCCCTTTGTCGGAATCCATTCGCACCGGCAGAGCCGGCACGAATGATGGGACGTGGAGGGCTTAGGCCTTGCAACCCCCCGGGGCTTTTGTGAGGGATTGCGCGGCTCGCCTTCGCGGGCTATTTCCGACCGCAGCACTCCTTGTACTTCTTCCCGCTGCCGCAAGGACAGGGCGCGTTGCGGCCCACCTTTTCGCCGGCCACGACCGGGCGCTTGACCACGGTATCGTCGCCGCCGCCGTGGGTGGCGGTGACCTGCGTGGCCACTTCCTTGCGCTCGGGCGGGCGCACGAGCACGGCCATGTTAAGCCTGCGCAGCGTGTCCTCCTGGATCAGGCGGATCATCTCGTCGAACATGTCGTAGCCTTCCATCTTGTATTCGACGACCGGGTCGCGCTGACCGTAGGCGCGCAGCCCGATGCCGTCGCGCAGCTGGTCCATGGCGTCGATGTGATCCATCCAGCGCCGGTCGACCGCGCCCAAGAGCGCCACGCGCTCGAACTCGCGCATGTCGATTCCGGCGCGCGCAATCATGTCCTCGCGCTCGCGGTAGAAGGACTCGCTTGATTCGAGCAGCAGCTGCTCGAGTCGCGCGGGGTCGCCGTTCGCAGCCTCGGCCGCGCGCTGGACCTCGCCCATCTTCAGGCAGATGTGCTCGAGGTACTCGGCCAACTCGCCGATGTTCCACTCGTGCACGTTGCTCGAGCCGTTGGTCAGCCGCTGCACGGACTCGGCGATCAGCGCCCGGCGCATTTCGGCGACGCGCGCGGCCATGTCCTCGCCCTCGAGTACCTCGCGCCGCTGCGCGTAGATCACGGTGCGCTGCTGATTCATAACGTCGTCGTACTGCAGCACGTGTTTGCGGATGTCGAAGTTGCGGCTCTCGACCCGCTTCTGCGCGTTCTCGATCTGCTTGCTGAGCAGCCCGTACTCAATCGCCTCGCCCTCTTCCATGCCCAGCTTCTCGATGAGGGGCTGGACGCGGTCGGAGCCGAACAGGCGCATCAGGTCGTCCTCGAGCGAGATGAAAAACTGGCTGGAGCCGGGGTCGCCCTGACGCCCGGCGCGACCGCGCAGCTGGTTGTCGATGCGGCGCGACTCGTGCCGCTCGGTGCCCAGGATGTGCAGCCCGCCGAGAGACACGACCTCTTCGTGTTCGCGATCGGTTTCGGCGGCGAATTTTTGAAGCAATTCCTTGAATACCGCGCGCGCGGCCTTGACCTCGTCCGGCACGTCCTCGGCGTGGCCGATCGCCTCCTCGATCAATGCCTCGGTGAAGCCGTTCAGGCGCATCTTGTTGCGCGCCATGAACTCGGCGTTGCCGCCGAGCAGGATGTCGGTGCCGCGGCCGGCCATGTTGGTGGCGATGGTGACGGCATTCTTCTTGCCGGCCTGCGCCACGATCTCGGCTTCCTTGTCGTGGAACTTGGCGTTGAGCACCACGTGGGGTACGCCCCGGAGCGACAAGAGCTTGCTGACCAGCTCGCTCTTCTCGACCGACACCGTGCCGACGAGGATCGGCTGGCCGGTCTGATGGCGGCGGGCGACTTCCTCGACGACCGCGTCGAACTTGCCCTTGACCGTGGTGAACACCGCGTCGTTAAGGTCCTCGCGGATCATCGGCTTGTTGGTGGGAATCGTGACCACGTCCAGCTTGTAGATGCCGCGGAACTCCTCTTCCTCGGTCTTGGCGGTACCGGTCATACCGCTGAGCTTTGTGTACATGCGGAAGTAGTTCTGGAAGGTGATCGTGGCCAGCGTCTTGCTCTCGCGCATCACCTTGACCTTTTCTTTGGCCTCGATCGCCTGGTGCAGCCCCTCGGAGTAGCGCCGGCCCAGCATCAGCCGTCCGGTGAACTCGTCGACGATGATGATCTCGCCGTCCTTGACCACGTAGTCCACGTCGCGCTTCATCATGGCGTGGGCCTTGAGCGCCTGCAGGATGTGGTGGTGGATCTCGGTGTGCTCGGCGTCGGCCAGGTTGTCAATCGCGAAAAACTGCTCGGCCTTGCGCGTGCCGTCCTCGGTCAGCGCCACGGTCTTCAGCTTCTCGTCGCGCAGGTAGTCGCCGGGCTGGATGATCTCGCCCTCCTTGTCGGCCTTGCCCTCGCGCAGCCGCGAGGCGAACTGGTCGGCGCGGGCGTACATCTCGGTGGACTTCTCGCCCTGGCCCGAGATAATCAGCGGCGTGCGCGCCTCGTCGATCAGGATCGAGTCGACCTCGTCCACGATCGCGAAGTTCAGCGGCCGCTGCACCAGCCGCTCCCTGTAGGTGACCATGTTGTCGCGCAGGTAGTCGAAGCCCAGCTCGTTGTTGGTGGCGTAGGTGATGTCGGCGTTGTAGGCGACTTGCCGCTCGGCCGGCTCCATGTCGTGCACGATCAGCCCGACCGTCAGCCCCAAAAATCTGTACACCTTGCCCATCCACTCCGAGTGGAAGCGCGCCAGGTAGTCGTTGACGGTCACGATGTGTACGCCCTTACCGGTCAGGGCGTTCAGGTAGGCCGGCAGCGCGGCGGTCAGCGTCTTGCCCTCGCCGGTGCGCATCTCGGCGATGCGGCCCTGATGCAGCACGATGCCGCCCAACAGCTGCACGCGGAACGGCCGCTGGCCGATCGAGCGCACCGCGCCCTCGCGCACCACGGCATACGCCTCGGGCAGCAGATCGTCGAGCGACTCGCCCTTCTGATGCCGCTCGCGCAGCAGCGCGGTCTGGCCGCGCAGCTCCGAGTCGCTCATCTTCTGATAGGCGGGCTCGAGCGCGTCGATCCTGTCGACCAACGGCCAAATCTTCTTGACCTCGCGATCGTTGCTGCCCGCCAAGAGTTTTTTCAAAAAGTCAAACATTGCGCCCTCCACGTTTAAACCCTTATCCGAAAAAATCAGTTCATTATAACACCATCGCCCCGCCCTTTGCAAGGGGCGGGGCGAAACGCCACAGGATTGTCAAAAGCGGTTACAAATCGAACAAGCTCACCTGGCTGGTCTCGGGCATGCCGGAAAGCGCGCCGGCTTGGGCCATCAGGTCGACCACCGAGCGCGGCACCTTGCGGCGCACCATGTCTTCGCGCGAGATGAACGGCCCGTCCGCGCGCGCGCCCGCCAGGGCCTCGGCGGCGGCGAGGCCGAGGCCGGGCAGCGAGGTCAGCGGGGGCAGGATGCGCCGCTCGGGCAGCACGAGGAAATCCTCCGGGTGCGAGTCGTACAGCGACACCGGCAAGACGACAATGCCGCGCTCCCCAAGCTCGACCAACGTCTCCAGCATGCTGATCGCGCCTTCCTTCTTGGCCTTTTCCTCTTTTTCCAGGCCGTTGAGGTCGCTCAGCCGCTCGCGGATCACGGGGAGCGACGTCACCATCGTCAGCGCGTCAAAGTCCCCGAGGTTGCGGCGCAGGTAGCAGGCGTAGTACTCGACGGGGTAGAACACCTTGAAGTAGGCGATGCGCAGCGCCATCATGACGTAGGCGACCGCGTGCGCCTTGGGGAACATGTATTTGATCTTCTTGCAGCAGCCGATAAACCAGTCGGGCGTGCCGGCCGCGCGCATGGCTTTTTCCATCTCGGGCTTGAGGCCCTTGCCCTTGCGCACCGCCTCCATGATGGCAAACGCCATCTTGTCCTCGACGCCCCAAACCATCAACTGGTTCATGATGTCGTCGCGGGTACACACGCACTGGCGCAGCGTGGCCGTGCCCGAGCGGATGATGTCCTGCGCGTTGCCCAGCCACACGTCGGTGCCGTGCGACAGCCCCGATATGCGGATCAGCTCCTCCATCGTCGAGGGGCGCGTGTCCATCAGCATCTGCCGCACGAAGCGCGTGCCGAACTCGGGCACGCCCAGCGTGCCGGTGGCCACGCCCAGCTGCTCGGCGGTCACGCCCAGCGCCTCGGGGCTCGTGAACAGGCTCAGGATCCGCTCGAACACCGCCGGATCGTCGAGCGGCACCTGCTGAGGCGCGATGCCGGTCAGATCCTGGAGCTTGCGCAGCATCGTCGGGTCGTCGTGGCCCAGCACGTCCAGCTTGACCAGCACGTCGTGCATCGAGCTGAAGTCGAAGTGGGTGGTGATGATCGAGCTCTCCTGGTCGTCGGCCGGGCGCTGGATCGGCGTGAACTGGTAGATGCTGTAATCCATGGGCAGCACCACCATGCCGGCCGGGTGCTGGCCGGTGGTGCGTTTGACGCCGGTGAGCCCCTTGGCCAGCCGCTCCTTCTCGGCGCCCGTGGCCGTCTTGCCGCGCTCCTCGAGGTACTTGAGTACGTAGCCGTAGGCGGTCTTCTCGGCGATCGTGCCGATCGTGCCCGCGCGGAACACATTGTCCGCGCCGAACAGCTCCTTGACGTAGGCGTGCGCGCGGGCCTGGTACTCGCCCGAGAAGTTCAGGTCGATGTCGGGCACCTTGTCGCCCTTGAAGCCCAAAAACACCTCGAACGGGATGTTGAAGCCGTCGCGGTTCATATTCGCGCCGCAGCCGGGGCAATTTTTCGCGGGCAGGTCGAGCCCGCAGGCGTAACCTTCGGGCACGTCGAACTCGCTGTGCCGGCAGACGGGGCAGACGTAATGGGGCGGCAGCGCGTTGACCTCGGTGATGCCAGTCGTCCACGCCACGAACGACGAGCCCACCGAGCCGCGCGAGCCCACGATGTAGCCGTCCGAAAGCGACTTGGCCACCAGCTTAACCGCGATGTCGTACAGCGTCGAGAAGCCGTAGCCGATGATCGATTTCAGCTCCTTGTCGATGCGCGCGCGCACGATGTCGGGCACCGGATCGCCGTAGACGGCGCGCGCCTTTTCCTCGGTCAGCCGGCGGATGTCGTCCTCGGCATAGTCCCAATAGGGCTGGAAGGTTTCCTTCCCTTCGGGGTGGGGCAGGAACACCGTCAATTCCCCCACGCGCTCGGCGATGGCGTTCGGCGCTTCGATCACCACCCGGCGCGCGGTCTCGTCGCCGAGGTACGCAAACTCCTCGAGCATCTCGCCCGTGGTGCGCAGGTACAGGGGCGGCTGGAAGTCGGCGTCTTCAAAGCCCTTGGCGTTCATCAGGATCGCGCGGAACACATGGTCGCGCGGTTCGAGAAAGTGCACGTCGCCGGTCGCGCAGACCGGAATGTTCAGCTCCTCGCCCAATTGCACGATCCGCTTGTTGATGGCGCGCAGGCCGGCGGCATTCTCCACCGCGCCCTCGCGCAGCAAGAACTCGTTGTTGCCGATCGGCTGGATCTCGAGGTAGTCGTAGAACGAGGCGATTTTCTTCAAATCCGCGGCGCTGCGCCCCTGAAGCACCGCGCGAAACAGCTCGCCCGACTCGCAGGCCGAGCCCACGATCAGACCCTCGCGGTGGCGCTCGATCAGCGCGCGCGGGATGCGCGGGTTGCGGTGGAAGTTTTTCAGATGCGCCTCGCTAACCAGCCGGTACAGGTTGGCCATGCCCTCCTGCGTCGCGGCCAGCAGGATGACGTGGTGGCTCGATCCCACGCCGCCGTCGAACGCGCTGTTCAGGTCGTTCAGGCGCGTGAGACCGTCGACGCGCTTAAGCATAATCATCAGCGCCTCGGCGGTCGCGCGCGCGTCGTGTACCGCGCGGTGGGCGTTCTTGAGCGACACGCCGAGCGTCTTGCACACCGCGCCCAGCTTGTGGCTCTTCTGCCCCTTGAGCAGGTTGCGCGACAGCGCCAGCGTGTCGAGCACCGGGTGACCGACGTCGAGGCCGTGCTCGGCGAAGGCCTTCGACACGAACGCCCAGTCGAAGTCGGCATTGTGCGCGCACACCACCGCGCCCTCGCAGAACTGATGGAAATCGCGGATGACGTCGGACAAAGGCGGCATGCCCTGAACCATCGCGTCGGTGATGCCGGTGATCTCGACCACGCGCGCGGGGATGGCGCGGCCGGGGTTAATCAGCTGGCTGAACTCGGCCACCTCGCGCCCGTCCTCGTAGCGCACCGCGCCGAACTCGATGATGGTGTCGGTGCGGGGGCTCAGGCCGGTGGTCTCCACGTCCAGCACCACGAAGGAAGCGGCCGCGACCGGGCGCTGGTCGGCCTGCTTGACGATCACCGCGCGGTCGTCGATCAGGTAGCCCTCGCAGCCCGGGATTAGTTTAATGCCCTTTTTTCTGGCCGCGCCGAACGCCTCGGGGAAGGCCTGCACCACGCCGTGGTCGGTGATCGCGATCGCCTTGTGGCCCCAGGCCGCCGCGCGCGCGATCAGGTCGGTCGGCGAGACGCAGGCGTCCATGGCGCTCATCTGGGTGTGCGCGTGCAGCTCCACGCGCTTGCTCGGCGCATGATCCGTCCGCGCGGGCGGCGCGCCGGCCTTCACGAGGTCGACGACGCGCAGCGTCATCTCGCGCTGAAATTCATCGTAGGCGTAATCGCCGCGCGCCTTGACCCACGCGCCCAACTTGACGACCCCGGTCAGCTGCTCGAACTGCTTTTGCGCCTCGGCGGGATTCTCCTGGCCGCGTTTGCCGCCGAGGAACAGCTTGCAGGCAACCGTACCCGTATAGTCGGTCAGCGCGAAGGTGACGAGCTTGGTCGCGCCGTTCTTGAGGTCGCGGCTGTCGAACGAGACCACCTCGCCCTTGAGGATCACGCGGCCGCTGTGCTCGGTGAGTTCGCTGATCGCAAGCCCGTCGCCCTCGATCGGCTTGCCGAAGGGCTGCCGGGCCGCCGGCTTTTCCTTGGCGGCGGCCTGCGCGGCCAGCAATTCCTGGTCGGCGGCCATGCGCGCTTCTTCTTCGGCGCGCCTCTCCCGGATGGCGGCCATGCGCCGCTCCATGTCGCCCGTCACCTCGAACACCACGCGCACCTGGACGCCGAACAGCGCCTTCATCAGCCCGGCGAGGCGCTCGTCCGCGCCCTGCTTGACGAGGTACGACTCGCCCAGTTCATCGGCCACCGGCACACGCAGCCGTCCATCCGTCAGCCGCCAGAGGGCATCGCCCGAGCGCAAATAGGGCAGCGCGCCCGGCAGCTCGCGCGCGAGCAACCCGGTCACAAACCCGGAAACCGACGCGACGTTGGCGAGCACCGCCTCCTTGAGCGCCGGATAGGCGATGCGCAGCTTGACGGTCAGGCCGGGGAGACCTGCGCGCAGCGCGTCCAGGATGCCCGCGTACTCCTGGTCGGTCAGCAGCCGCGCAGCGTTCAGGCACACGGTGAGCCGGTCGCCGCCGCGCGAGGCCAGCGCCTTGTCGAGCGTCAGGCTCCCGACCAGCGCCGGGGCCAAGGGCCTGAGCAGTTCGGTCCACATCTAGTCAGTCAACCTCCGTACTTCCTCCATCAGCGCCTCGTACAAATCGCCCTCCACCTTGTGCGGCGGTTGGCCTTTCACAAATAACACGCCGCCGTCCGACCCGCCCGCTATGCCGCAGTCGGCCTCGCGCGCCTCGCCCGGCCCGTTGACCACGCAGCCCATCACGGCCACCTTGAGCGGTTTGTCGATGTGGGAGGTGGATAGCTGGACGCGCCGCGCGATGCCCTCGACGTCGATCTCGGTGCGGCCGCAGGTGGGGCAGCTGATTACCTCGACGAAGTCGCGCCTGAGCCCCACCGCGCGCAGGATGGCGATGCCGGCTTGGACCTCGGGCACCGGGTCGCCGGTCAGCGACACGCGCAGCGTGTCGCCGATGCCGTCCAGCAGCAACGCGCCCAGCGCCGCCGCCGACTTGACGATGCCGAGCTCGCCGGTTCCGGCCTCGGTCACCCCGATGTGCAGCGGGTAGTCGCAGGCCTTGGAGGCCAACCGATAGGCGTCGACGGTCGCGCGCGCGCTCGACGCCTTCACCGACAGCACGATGTCGTTAAATCCATATTTTTCGAGCAGCCGCGCGTGGTTTAGCGCGCTCTCGACCAGCGCCGCCGGGGTGGGCGCGCCATGCTTGCGCAGCAGCTCCTTTTCGAGCGAGCCGGCGTTGACGCCGATGCGCACCGGTATGCGATGCACCCTGAGGCAGTCGGCCAGTTCCCGCACATGCGCCTCGCCTCCGATGTTGCCGGGGTTGATCCGCAGCTTGGCGATGCCGGCCTCGGCCGCGCGAATCGCCAGGCGGTGGTTGAAGTGGATGTCGGCGACGAGCGGCACCGGGCTGAGGCCGACCAGCTTGGGCAGCGCGGCGGCGGCTTTATCGGTGTTGACCGTCACGCGCACCAGCTGGCAGCCGGCCTGATGGAGCCTTATAATCTGCGCGAGCGTGGCCTCGGCGTCGGCGGTATCGGTGTTGGTCATCGACTGCACCGTAACATCTGCGCCGCCGCCGATTGTGACGCCTCCCGCTGTAACTTGTTTTGTCATCTTATCTCCCCGTAAATAACCGCGCCACGTCGCGGAAGGTCACCACCGCAAACAGCGCCATGAACAGCATCAAGCCGACCGCGTGTACCCAGGCCTCGTGCTCGGGCTTGACCGGCTTGCGGCGGATGGCCTCGACCAGCAGGAACGCCAGTCGCCCGCCGTCGAGCGCCGGCAGCGGCAACAGGTTCATGATCCCGAAGTTGACCGAGATCACCAAGATCAGATTGAGCAGCATCGACGCGCCGCCCTGCTTGACCTCCTCGGTCATGATCGAGACCAGCCCGACCGGCCCCGCGGTCTGATCCAGCCCCTCGCCGGTGGTCAGCATGGCGCGGAACGCGCGGACGATCGCCAGCGACGCCTGCTTGACCGAGATGAAGCTCTGGCGCAGCGCCTCGGGCAGGCTGGGGTAATACACCTCGGCGCCCAGCATGATCCCGATCCGCCAGCCGTCCGGGGTCTGGGTCGGGCGCACCGCCAGTTCGACCTTCTCGCCCGCCCGATCGACGGTCAGCGCGATCGGCTCGTTCGGATCGGCGGCCGCGATGCGGTCCAGCAATCGGCGCGTGCCCTCGCCGCTGTAGGCGATCA
Source organism: Anaerozeibacter quisquiliarum (assembly GCF_051162045.1). Classification (NCBI taxonomy): domain Bacteria; kingdom Bacillati; phylum Bacillota; class Clostridia; order Eubacteriales; family Anaerozeibacteraceae; genus Anaerozeibacter; species Anaerozeibacter quisquiliarum. The sequence continues at coordinate 29,992 of NZ_JBISDI010000030.1, read as the reverse complement.
CCTCGCCCGCAACCTCGACGATCACGTCGCCGGGCCGCATGCCGGCCGCCGCCGCGTTCATCTGCGGGTCGACGTCCGCCACCTTCGGGGCCGAGAATAGGAAGCCGAACGCCAGCCAGAACACGAGCGCCGCGCCGAAGGCCAGCACGAAGTTCATGAAGGGGCCTGCGAAGATCGTCGCCATGCGCCTGCCCACCGACACCTGATTGAAGGTGCGCGGACGCGAGCGGGCCGTCCCTTCGCCCGGCAGCGGGTGGCTCGTGTTGCCGAGCGCAAGCTTGCCCGGTGCGGCCGTCATCGCGAGCAGCCGCCCGCCCCGCTCCACGGTGAAGTAAAGCGGCGAGCCGTCGGCCCTGTCCAGCAGCCGGTTCACCGCCATCGCGCCCGACGGGCTGTGCTCGATGGGCCGACGCCCGACCTTGACGATCAGGTCGCCGGGCATAAGCGCGCCGGGGTTTTCGGCGTGAACCACGCGCGGCAGCGCGCAGTCGTCGACGCGCTCAAGCAGCGCCCCAATTTGCGCCTCGCCCGCGATCAGCCGGGGCTTGACGGTCAGCTCGATCGGCGCGCCGTCCCGCTCGATCATGAGCTTGAGCGGCGCTTCGCCCGCCTCGCGGATGCACTCATTCAGCAGCTCCGCGCCCGCGGCGTCGAAGGGTATCTCGGTTTCCTGGGCGCGCCGCACGATGTCGCCCGGCCGCATGCCGGCCTCGCGCGCCGGGGCGTCGGTCAGCGCGGCCACGCGGGGCACCGGATACCAGTGCTCGGCTTCGTCCTCGCCCGCGAATTTGCAAAACCCGCCCAGCGGGATCAGCAGCCGGACCGAGTAGATTGTGCAGCCGCGCCGCCAGCTGACCAGCCGCGGCCCGAAGCCGATCGAGAACTCCACCACGCCGATGCCGCTCGCCCGCCCCGCCAGATAATGGCCGAGCTCATGGATGAAGATCATCAGGCCGATGACGACGAGCGCCAATAGGAGATAGGGGATGGTTGTCATGCGATTTCCTTTCTGCGTCGGGGTGCAAGGGGAATGGGCGGGCCCCTACATGCGGGCGATGACGGCTTGCGCGCGTTCGCGCGCGGCGCGGTCGGCTTCGTGTACGTCCTCCACCGTTTTTATCGTCGCGGCGGGCGTCTCATCGAGCACCGCGCGCACGGTGCGCGCGATGCCGCCGAACGGGATGCGCCCTGCGAGGAAGGCGTACACTGCCGCCTCGTTCGCGCCGTTCAGCGCGATCGGATAGACGCCGCCGGCCTTGAGCGCCTCTGTCGCGTAACCCAGGCAGGGAAAACGCGCGTGGTCGGGCGCTTCAAACGTCAGCCGACCGAGCTTTGCGAAATCCAGTTTCTCCCCGCCGAACGGCACGCGCTCGGGGTAGCCCATCGCGTAGCCGATCGCCACGCGCATGTCGGGCGCGCCCAACTGCGCCAGCACCGCGGAATCCGAAAACTCCACCATCGAGTGTATGATCGACTCCGGGTGGATCACCACTTCGATTTTGTCGGGCGATATGCCGAACAGGTGGTGCGCCTCGATCACCTCAAGGCCCTTGTTCATCATGCTGGCGCAATCGACCGTGATCTTCGCGCCCATCGACCAGGTGGGATGTTTGAGCACCTGTCGGGCGTCGGCGCGCTCGATCGCCTCCGCGGGTAACAAACGCAGCGCGCCGCCCGACGCGGTCAGGATCAGCCGGGATATCTCATTGCCGAGCGCGGCCTCGAGGCACTGGAAGACCGCGCTGTGCTCGCTGTCCACCGGCAGCAGCTTGACGCCGCGCGCGCGCGCGGCCTCGGTGACCAGCGCCCCGCCGGTCACCAACGCTTCTTTGTTTGCCAGCAGCACCCGCTTCGAGGTGTCAAGCGCGGTCATCACCGCGGAAAGCCCCGCGATGCCCACCACCGCGGCCAGCACGTCGTCGGGGCGCAGGGCGCGAAGCGCGCGGCAGGCGGCGTCCTCGCCGAAGAACCACTCGATGTGTTTGAGATCGTCGGGGATGGCCTCCGGCTCGGTCACCAGCGCGCAGGCGTCGGGCCCCAGCCTGCGCGCCAGCGCGAACAATTGTTCCGCATTTGAATGCGCGGCCAGGACCTGCGCGCGGAAGCGCGCCCCGTGCCGTTCAACGAGGTCGGCGGCCTGCGTCCCGATCGAGCCGGTCGCGCCCAAGATGGCTATGCTACGCAATAAGATATGTCCTTTCATGAACGGAGGCCGCAGGGGCGACCCGTGGTCGCCCGCCCCCGTTGGCTGCCTCACAACAACTTCAGCACCAGCGCGCAGTAGATGTGAACCATCGCCCCGGTGAACACCACGCTGTCGATGCGGTCGAGCATGCCGCCGTGGCCGGGGAAGAGGTTGCCGTAGTCCTTGATGCCGCAGTGGCGCTTGACCATCGAGGCGGTCAGGTCGCCCAGCGGCGCGGCCAGCCCGCCCAGCAGCCCGATCAGCGCGAAGTGCCAAAAAGGCGGCAGTGCCGCCTGGAAGGGCGCGGCGGCGGGCACAATGCGGGTCGCCCATTCGGCGACCGGCGGCACGGCGAGGGCAATCGCGACCGAAGCGGCGACCCCGGCCAATGCGCCCTCGACCGTCTTCTTGGGGCTGAGCGCCGGGCACAGCTTGGTGCGGCCGTAGCGACGGCCCACCTCGTAGGCCGCGATGTCGTTGACCAGCGCCACCAAGAAGCTCAGGCCGATCATCACCGTGCCTAGCAGCCGCGGCTCGATGTCCATCAGCGGGAACAGCAGCGCGAGCGGCAGGCCGGGATAGAACAGCGGGAACAGCGTGGCCGCCGCGGATTCGAAGTCCGCCTCGCCACGCAGCACGATGGCGGTCAGAGCGGCGACGCACATCAGCACCGTCAGCGGCGCGAGCGCGCCCGTGCCGTAGAACAGGTAGGCCGGCATGGCCAGCGCCGCGTAGACGAGGCCCGCAAAGCGCGCGGGTTTTGCGCCGCGCGCCGCGAACGCGCTTTGCATCTCGTGAACCGACAGCACCATCATCAGCATGAGGCCGACGCGCAGCGGCCAGCCTTGAACGTACCACAGCGCAAGCAGCGCCGCAGCCAGCAGGATGCCGGTCGTGCGCCGCTTGAGAACCTCGGTCAATCGCTTGTCGGTATCAGCCATGGGCATTAAACCTTTCCGAAGCGCCGATCGCGCTCCGCGAAGATCCACAGATCGCCGAGGAACACGTCGCGCGTGTAGTCGGGCCACAGCACGGGGTTGAACACCATCTCGGCGTACGCCAGTTGCCACGGCAGGAAGTTCGAGGTGCGCATCTCGCCGCTGGTGCGGATGAACAGGTCCACATCGGGCAGGCCCCGCGTGTACAGGCAGTCGGCGAAGTGCTCGGGCGTGAGTTCATCAGGCTTAAGCGTGCCCGACAGCGCCGCGCGCATCAGCTGCCGCGCCGCCTCGGTCAGCTCGCGCCGGCCGCCGTAGTTGAGCGCGATGCCGAGCGTGAGGCCGGTATTGCCGGCGGTGCGCTCCATCGCGTTGCCCACCGCGTCGCGCTGCCGCTCGGGCAGGCCGTCCACGTCGCCCAGAATCAGGATGCGCACGTTCTCCCGATCCAACTCGTCGATTTCGCTTAAGAAATATACAAGGAGCAGGTCCATCAGCGCCTCGACCTCGGCGGGCGGACGCGCCCAGTTCTCGGTCGAGAAGGCGTAGATCGACAGCGCCTCGATCCCCCAATTGCTGGCGGCGCGGATGATTTCGCGCAGCGCCTCGGTACCCGCCGAGTGCCCCGCCGAGCGGGGCAGTCCGCGCTGTGAAGCCCAGCGGCCGTTGCCGTCCATCACGATCGCCACATGGCGCGGCAGCTTCGGGGGCAGGCCGACGCGGGCCGGGCCGCGCCGGCGCAGCGCGTAGGCGGCCTTGCCGATCAGCGCGGTCAGGCGCGCGGGAAGGTTCATGAATCCACCTTCGCGGGGCGGGCGGCCGTGTCCGCAGCCCCCGGGAAGCGCGCCGCGACCAGCGCGTCGCCCGTCACGCGCACCACCCGCGCCTCGCCCGAGCCATCGGCGCGCGGCGCGGCGGTGTAGGCGAGCGTCGGATCATGGCCCGCATCCGCCATGCGGCGCAGCGCCTCGCCGAGCGTCAGGCCCAACAGCTCTCGATCGTCCATCAGACCGACATGATCTCCTTTTCCTTGTTCTCGCCGACCTTTTCGATGTCCTTGATGTGCTGATCGGTTACCTTTTGCAGCTCGGTCTCGCCCACCTTCAGGTCGTCCTCGGTGATTTGCGTGTCCTTCTTCATCTTCTTGAGGTCTTCCATCGCGTCGCGGCGGATCGCGCGGATGGCTACCTTGCCCTCCTCGACCTGCTTCTTGACCTGCTTGCACAGGTCCCTGCGGCGCTCCTCGTTGAGCTCGGGCACGAGCAACCGGATCACCTTGCCGTCGTTGGACGGGTTGATGCCGATGTCCGACTTCTGGATCTCCTTCTCGATCGCCGAGATCAGTTTCGATTCCCAGGGCGCGATCACCAGCAGCCGCGGTTCGGGCGAGGAGATGTTGCCCAGCTGGTTGAGCGGGGTGGGCGTGCCGTAGTAGTCGACGGTGATGCGGTCCAGGATTTGCGGGTTGGCGCGCCCGGCGCGCAGCGTGGACAGGTCGCGCTTGACGACCGCGATGGTCTTGTCCATTTTTTCGCCGGCGGCCTTGATTCGCTCCTTATACATCCTCGTACCTCCTAATTTGCGCGATGCGCTTCAATGCTTACCCCTTATTGTATCGGATTTTGGGGCGGTTGGCAAGCCTTTCACGCGCATCTGGCTGCGGCCCGCCCTTTGTCGCAATCGCGTCCACGTCCTTCGCGCAGGTCGGCGGACGCGTCCCCGGGAGGGCTGCGTCCGCCCGGGCTCCCCATGGGTTAGGGGCATGCGGGTCTGTTCGGAAGACGACTCGATGTGTCGCCATGCAACCGAATTGTTATCGGGAATTTTCATTGCTTCGTCGCGGCACGCATGTTATACTCGGTTTAAGCCGAAGGGGGCGTTGACATGCCGCGATCGTATGGGGCGGGCCGCCGGATCGGGCTGTGCGCGCTGCTGGCGCTGCTGCTCCTCATGGCCTCCGGCGCGGCGGCCGAGGGCCTGATCGACTCAGGCCACGGCACCGAGGGCTATGTGACCGTGCGCCAGGAGATAACCGAGCGCAAGCTGCTGGTGACGATTTCGAAGGGCGATGAAACCTACACCTATTCGCTCAACGGCGCGGGGAAGGACGAGACCTATCCGCTGCAGATGGGCGACGGGCGCTACCTGCTCAAGGTGTACCGGCATCTGCAAGGCGCGCAGTATCTGGTGATCGACCGCTCCGAGTTCGACGTCAGGCTGTCGAGTCCCGAGGCGCCCTACCTGTACCCGAGCCAATACGTCAACTACGACGCGGACGCGCCGGCGGTTCAAAAGGCGCGGGCGCTGTGCAAGAACGCGAAGAGTGAGCGCGAGGCGGCGGACGCGGTCTTCAACTACATCCGCAAGAGCGTTAAATACGATAAGAAGAAGGCGCGCAAGGTACGGGTCGGCTATTTGCCGAGCCCGGACGAGACGCTGAGCACGCGCAAGGGGATTTGTTTTGACTACGCGGCGCTGATGGCCTGCATGCTGCGCGCGCAGGGCATCCCGACGCAGTTGGTGATCGGGTATATGAACGGTAAGTCCTATCACGCGTGGAATAAGGTGCTGATCGGCGGCGAATGGCGGCTGTACGACGCCACGCTGGCCGCCGCCGGGGGAAAGGCCAGGTCCTACCGGGAAGAACGGCGGTATTGAGGGTTGCAAAGGGCTGTAACGCCAAGCATCCCCCGCGCGAGCGAGGGCGCCCAAAGGGCTTTTTGCCCTCCGGACGCCCTCGCTTCGCGCGGGGAGGTTCCCCTCACGCGTGCACCGTCGAGCCCAACCGCTCGCCCTGCGCCACGCGGATCACATTGTCCAAATCATCCATCGAGAAGATGCGGATCGCGCCTACGCCCCGCTCCATGCACAGCTGGAATGCCGCGATGTCCATCACATGCAGCCCGCGCGCAATACATTCCGCGTAGCTGATGTCCCCGATCAGCTTCGCATCCGCATGCACGCGCGGGTCCTTGTCGTAAACGCCCTCGACCGTCGTGCCCTTGAACACCGCGTCGGCCCTGAGCTCGGCGGCGCGCAGCGCCGCGCCGGTGTCGGTGGTGAAGAACGGGTGGCCCGTGCCGCCCGCCAGCAGCGCCACGCCCCCCGCGCACAGCGTGGCGTCGGCGTCGCGCGCGGTGTACAGCCGCGCAAACCGATTCATCTCCTGCGCGGTGAATACGTCGCACTTGACCCCGACGCGCTCCAGCGCGTCGGCCAGGCACAGCGCGTTCATGATCGTCGCCAGCATGCCGATCTGGTCGGCGTTGACCGGGTTCATCGCGCGGGTAAACCGGCCGCGCCAGATGTTGCCGCCGCCCAGCACCACGCCGGGCTCAACGCCCAGCTTCGTAAGCTCCGCGATCATCCGCGCCGTGTCCATCACGCGCTCGGGGTCGTAGCAGCCTTGGCCGCAGCCCTCCGCGACCGGGGACAGCGCCTCGCCCGACAGCTTCAGGATGACCCGCTTGTACATGGGCATGGGAAAACCCTCCTCGTTCGCCTGCGCAAAAAAAGGGAACGCGCCCTGCGTGTTCCCTTTTTGCGCCTTGACTATTTCTTCATCGCGGCGGTCTGCTCCGCCACCTCGGCCGCCAGATCGGTGACCTTCTTCTCGAGGCCGTCGCCCATCTTGTAGCGGGTGAAGCGCACGATTTCGAGGCCCTTCGCCTTCTGGTCGATCATCTGCTGAACGGTCATGTCGCCGTCCTTGACGAACAACTGGTCGAGCAGGCAGACGTCCTTGTAGAACTTGGCCACGCGGCCCTCGACCATCTTCAGGATGATGTTCTCGGGCTTGCCCTCGTTGCGGGCCTGGGCGGCCAGGATTTCCTTCTCATGCTCGAGGTGCTCGGGGCGCACCTCGCCGCGCCGCACGTACTCGGGCGCAACCGGCGACGCCGCCGCCACCTGCAGCGCGCAGTCGTGCAGCACCTCGGCCACGGCGTCCGACGCCGCGACGCCCCTGGCCTCGATCAACACGCCCACCTTGCCGCCCATGTGGATGTAGCTGTCCACCATGCCCTCGCCGGCGTCATAGCGCGCGAAGCGGCGCACGTCGATCTTCTCGCCGATCTTGGCCACCTTCTCGGTGACCAGCTCGCCAACGGTCTTGTCCGCTTCCTTGAAGAAGGGCTGACCGAGCAGTGCGTCCACATCGGCGGGGTTGGATTTCACCACCTGCGTGGCGATGTCATTGGCCAGCTGCTTGAACTCGTCGGTCTTGGCGACGAAGTCGGTCTCGCAGTTGACCTCCACCAGCGCGCCCACATTGCCCTGGATGGCGCTGGCCACCAGGCCCTCGGCCGCGATGCGGCTCTGCTTCTTGGCGGCGGCCGCCAGGCCCTTTTCGCGCAGGAAGTCGATCGCCTTCTCCATGTTGCCCTCGGTCGCGGTCAGGGCTTTCTTGCAATCCATCATGCCCGCGCCGGTAACCGAGCGCAGTTCCATGACGACCTTTGCGCTAATCTCCATATCGATCCATCCTTCCGGGTTTGATTGTCGTTATGCCTGGGCGTCCTGCTCGGCCGGCTCGCTTCCGGTCTGCTCGCCCTGACGGCCCTCGAGCACCGCGTCCGCCACCTTGCCCGCGATCAGCTTGACCGCGCGGATGGCGTCGTCGTTGCCGGGGATCACGTAGTCGATCTCGTCGGGGTCGCAGTTCGTATCGACGATGGCCACGATCGGGATGCCCAGGATGCGGGCCTCGGCCACCGCGATGCGCTCCTTGCGCGGGTCTACCACGAACAGCGCGCCCGGCAGCTTCTTCATCTCGCGGATGCCGCCCAGGTTCTTCTCGAGCTTCTCGCGCTCGGCGCACAGCTTGATGACTTCCTTCTTGGGCAGCAGCTCGAACTGGCCGTTCTGCTCCATCTTGTCGATGGCGTTCAGGCGGTCGATGCGGCTGCGAATCGTCTTGAAGTTGGTGAGCGTGCCGCCCAGCCAGCGGTTGTTGACGTAGAACATGTTGCAGCGCTTGGCCTCGGACTCGACCGATTCCTGCGCCTGCTTCTTGGTGCCCACGAACAGGATCGACTTGTTATCGAGCGCCAGGTCGCGCACGAACAGGTAGGCCTCGTCGATCTTGCGCACGGTCTTCTGCAGGTCGATGATGTAGATGCCGTTGCGCTCGGTGAAGATGTACTGCGCCATCTTCGGGTTCCAGCGGCGGGTCTGGTGACCAAAGTGTACGCCCGCCTCCAGGAGTTGCTTCATGGAAATGACTGCCATAGGGGGAGACCTCCTCGTTTTCTTTCCGGTGCATGCACCGGGAACCACCCCGCGCTTCGTCTCGGCTGGGAACCCGATGTCACTCGGGCAACGCCCGCCGATCGGCACGGGTGCGTTTTCCGATCTATTTTAGCACAAGTCGAGAGCGGGTACACGGAGTTTGCGTTAAATATTGGCGTCTGTGCGCAAGCGCGCCACCCGCGCCCACCGCGCGTCGTAATTATGAGAAATTTTTCATGCCCGCCAAATAAAACCCATGGATGGCACAAATGAATCTGCTGTGATATAATAACCTTACCCAAAAGGGACATGTGTCCTTTTTGTCGGAACCTGACTTTGCTAAGATTACGTTGACGGGCGGAGGGCCAATGGACCAGCGATACGCGATGACCGAGCTGCCGGGCTGGCTCAAGGCCCACAGCCGCACGGTGCGGTTTGCCCGCGGGCAATTCATCTTCCACCAGAACGACCCGGTCGGCCGCATCTACGTGGTCGCGCGGGGCACGGTGATTATCCTGTCGATCGACGAGAAGGGGCAGGAGCGCAAGGTGGTGCTGGTGCCCGAGGGCGGCACGGTGGGCGAGATGGAGGCGATGGTGGGCACCGAACGGGCGGTGTACTCGGCCAAGGCGTTCACCGACTGCGAGCTGGTGGCGTTGTCGGCGAGCGAGTTCATGCGCTGGATCGACGAGGACGCGCGCGCCCTCAAGCAATTGGCGTTCGCGCTGTCGCACAAGTTGCACGCCGCCTCGTCGCAATCGGCGCAGTACATGTCGCTGGGCGCGACCGAGCGGCTGGCGTCGGTGCTCGCGGCGCTGGGGCCGGGCGCGGTGCGCCACACGCGCCTGGAACTGGCGGAGGCCTGCTCGACCAGCGTGCGCACCGTCAACCGCTCGATCGTCCGGCTGGAGGCGGCTGGCGCGCTGACGCGCGCGAAGGGCAAGCTCGCGCTGTCGGCCCGCCAGATCGAGGCGCTGAGGACCTACGCGATGAAACAATAGGGAGGACATACCATGATTGACTTGATTCTCGACTGCGATCCGGGACACGACGACGCGATTGCGATGCTGCTGGCGTCGCGCGCCGACGGCATCCGGCTCCTCGGCGTGACCACGGTGGCCGGCAACAGCTACGTCGAGAACACCACCGTCAACGCGCGCAAGGTGCTCGACTACGCGGGCGTGACCGACGTGCCGGTCTATCAGGGCGCGGGCAAGCCGCTGATGCACGAACTGTACCGGCTGACCGGCGCGATCATCCACGGCGAGGACGGGCTGGGCGGGCCGAAAATTCCGCAGGCAACGACAAAGATCGCCCAGGGGCACGCGGTCGACTTCATCATCGACACGCTGCGCGCGCACGAGGGACCGGTGACGCTGGTGGCGACGGGCCCGCTGACCAACATCGCGATGGTGGCGACGCAGGCGCCGGAACTGCTGAGCAAGGTGGACAAGCTGGTCATCATGGGCGGCGCGGTGCGCGATGCGGGCAACATCACCTCGGCCGCCGAGTTCAACATCTACGTAGATCCCGAGGCCGCCAAGATCGTGTTTCAAAGCGGCATGAACATCTTCCTGAACACGCTTGACATCTCGATGAAGGCGGTGTTCTACGAATCCGACATCGAGCGCGTGCGCGCCCAGGGCGGGAAGGTGTCCACGCTGGTGGCCGAGCTGCTCGACTTCTTCGGCCAGACGCATGTGAACCACTTCGGCTTCTTGGCCTGCCCGATCCACGACGCGCTGTGCATCGGCTGCCTGATAGACGAGCAGTTGGTCACCTGGGAGCACACCTACATGGACATCTCGGTCGCCGACCCGATCACGCGGGGCGAGACGGTGGCCGACCTGTGGGGCATCACGGGCCACGAAAAGAACTGCCACATCTCGGTCAAGGTCGACCGCGAGCGGTTCGTGGACATGATCGCCGAGCATATGAAGAAGCCCTATATCTCGAAGGGCTGAACGGTTTTCGCGCGCGGGGCGCGTCAATAAAAAAGGGAGGCGTTTTCATGAAACTTCGTCGCATCCTGTCCCTGGCGCTGGTTGTGGTCATGTCCCTCGCGATCTTTGCCGCGGGCGCGGCCGCCGAGGCGGACAAGCTCAAGGTGATCTGCCTGCTCAACGGCAACCTCGGCGACAAGTCGTTCTTCGACTCCGCCGCGCGCGGCGTCCAGATGATGAGCGACAACCTGGGCGATAAGGTGGAAGCCAGCTTCGTCGAGATGGGCTTTGACTCGTCGGTGTGGAGCACCACGCTGGCCGACGTGTCCGAGGGCGACTTCGACGTGATCATCGTGGGCACCTACCAGGTGCAGGACCTGCTGCAGGAGATCGCGCCGCAGCACCCGGAGAAGAAGTACATCATCTTCGACTCGACGGTTAACTACGAGGCGGGCGACGTGGACAATGTCTACTCGATCCTGTTCAAGCAGAACCAGGCCAGCTACCTGGCCGGCGTACTGGCCGCGCTGACGGCCCAGGCGCAGGGCAAGAACGCGATCAGCGCCGTGGGCGGCATGGAAATCCCGGTCATCAACGACTTCATCGTGGGCTACATCCAGGGCGCGACCGACGCCGTGCCGGGCATCAAGGTGATCGTGTCCTACGTGGGCAACTTCTCCGATACCGCCACCGCCAAGGACCTGGCGGAGATCCAGTTCCGAGCGGGCTCGGCGGTGGGCTTCAACGTGGCGGCGCAGGCCGGCCTGGGCCTGATCCAGGCGGCGGCCGATGCCGGCGCGCTGGCGGTGGGCGTGGACGCCGACCAGTCGGAGGCGTTTGCCGCCGACGGCGACCAGAAGCTTGCGCTCTGTGTAATCAGCTCGGTGCTCAAGAACATCGACGAGGCGGTATATCAGAGCATCCAGCGCCACCTCGAGGGCAACCTGCCCTACGGCCAGGTCGAGCATGTGGGCATGACCGAGAAGGCGGTCGGACTGGCCGATAACGCGACCTTCCAGAGCCTGACCACCGAGGAGATCCGTTCGGCGGTGACCGCGGCGGCCGAGAAGATCAACGCGGGCGAGATCAAGGTCGTCAGCGCGTTCGACGCCGACTTCGACGTGGCGGGGTATATTGCAGCTGTTCAGCCGTAACGGATAGCCCATTCCCCCTCCTCGGAGGGGTGCCCCGGAAGGGCGGGGTGGCAACCCGACTGCAGAACCCATGAAGCCAAATGGTTCCGCAATCAGGCCGCCACCCCGCCTGCGGGCGCCCTCCGGGGAGGGGGAATGGCACCGGTTGGTATAAATTCGAAAGGATGCTGAAGATGGCGCGATTGCTGGAACTTGCGGGCATCTCGAAGGTCTACGGCAACGGGATCTATGCCAACCGCAATGTGAATTTTTCGGTGGAAGAGGGTGAGATTCACGCGCTGGTGGGTGAGAACGGCGCGGGCAAATCGACGCTCATGAAGGTGATCTACGGACTGGAGCAGCCCGACATGGGCGAGATCCGGCTGCGCGGCGCGCGCGTCCGATTCCACTCGCCCGAGGACGCGATGCGCCAGGGCATCGGCATGGTGCATCAGCACTTCATGCTGGTGGAGTCGATGTCGGTCGTGGAGAACGTGACGCTGGGGTTCGAGCCGTCGCGCCTGGGCTTTATCGACCGCGCGCAGGCGCGCGAGCGCGTGCGCGAGTTCGCGCGCATCTTCGACCTCGAGGGCGACCTGAACGCGCGGGTCAGCGACCTGCCGGTCGGCATCAAACAGAAGGTGGAGATCGTCAAGGCGATGTACCGGGGCGCGAAGATCCTGATCCTCGACGAACCGACGGCGGTCTTGACGCCGCAGGAGACTGCGGAGCTGTTTGACAAGCTCAAGCAGCTCAAGACGCGCGGCTATACGGTGATCTTCATCTCCCACAAGCTGCGCGAGATCATGGACCTGTGCGACCGGGTCAGCATCATGCGCCGGGGCGAGCTCGTGGAGACCGCGCGCGTCGCGGACACTTCCCAGCAGCGGATATCCGAAAAGATGGTGGGCGCGCAGTACTCCGAGCGGCTGGACAAGGAGCCCGCCGATCCGGGCGAGGTGCTGCTCAGGACGCGCGACGTGGTCTACGTGGATAAGTTCGGCAAGCGCTCGGTCGACGGGGTGTCGATCGCGGTGCGCGCGGGCGAGATCGTGGGCGTGGCCGGCGTGGAGGGCAACGGTCAAAACGAGCTGGTGGAGATGATCTTCGCCCTCAAGCAGCCCTTTTGCGGATCGGTCGAGATCATGGGCCGCAACATCCACGGCATGAGCGTGCGCGAGCTGCGCTCGCTGGGCACGGCCTACGTGCCGGCCGACCGGATGACGCTGGGGCTGGCGAAGACCATGAGCATCGAGGAGAATCTGCTGACGACCAAGCTCGACGATCCCTCGATGTACCGCGCGGGGCTGATCGACAGCCGGCGCGTGCGCGCGATGGCCGAGGGGCTGGTGGACGAGTTCAGGGTCAAGTGCACCTCGCCCGCGACCGAGGTCGAGATGTTGTCGGGCGGCAACATGCAGAAGGTGGTCGTGGCGCGCGAGTTTACGCAGCACGCGCGGCTGTACGTGGTGGAGCAGCCCACGCGCGGCATCGACGTAGGCGCGGCGCGGCTGGTGCACGAGCAGCTGCTGCGGCTGCGCGCGGCCGGCTGCGCGATTTTGCTGGTCTCGGCCGACCTCGACGAGCTGTTCAAGCTGTCGGACAGCCTGCTGGTCATGTACTCGGGCCGCGTCAGCGCCTACTTTGAGCGGGCGACGGACGTAAGCGAAACCGAGATCGGCCACTACATGCTGGGCGTCAAGCGCCAAAGCGACGGGGAAGTGGGGAGGGCGGCGCATGAATAGGGAGCGAACCGGGCGGCGCGGGCTGTTGAACTTCCTGTTGGTCGAGCGTCGGAACGCGACGCTCAGCGCCGTCACCACCATGCTGGCGGTGGGCATCGCGCTGCTGCTGGCGTTTGCGCTGATCTTTGTGGTCAGCCGCGCGCCGGGCGAGGCGATCTACCAGTTCCTGATCGGGCCGTTTACCTCGGTCCGGCAGATGGGCAACATCCTGACCACGGCGTCCACGATCGGCTTTACGGGCGTGGCGGTGTGCCTGATGTTCCAGGCGTCGATGTTTAACATGGCGGCCGAGGGCGCGTGCTTCGTGGGCGCGCTGGCCGCGGCGGGCGTGGCGACCAAGCTGCAATTGCCGCCGGCGCTGGCGATCGTACTGCCCATCATTACCGGCATCGCGGCGGGTGCGCTGCTGGGACTGGTGCCGGGCCTGCTGCGCGCAAGGCTGAACGCCAATGAGATGGTGTCCTCGCTGATGATTAACTACATATCGCTCTACGGCGCGCTGTTCGTGCTCAAGAACTACCTGATCGACAAGACCGCCGGCCAGATTGCGACCGGCAAGATGCCCAAGGCGTCGAAGCTGGCGAACATCCTGCCGGGCACGGGCGTGCACGCCGGCGTGATCCTGGTGGTAATCGTCGTGCTGCTCGCCTACCTGTACCTGTACAAGACCCGGCAGGGCAGCCAGCTGCGCGTGTACGGTCAGAACCCGTCGTTCGCGCGCTACGCGGGCGTGAACGTGGCCGGGGTGATCGTGTCCTCGCAGGTGCTGGGCGGCGCGGTGGCTGGCCTGGGCGGCGCGGTGGAGATCATGGGCATGTACCAGCGCTTCCAGTGGACGGCGCTGCCGGGCTACGGCTGGGACGGCATCATCATCGCAATTCTGGCGCGCAACAAGCCGCAGTTCGTGCCGCTGGCGGCGCTGTTCATCGCCTACCTGCGCACGGGTGCGAACATGATGAACACCTACGCCGACGTGCCTAAGGAGCTGATTACGGTGATCCAGGCGATCCTGATGATCTTGGTGACCGCGGCGGCGCTGACCGGCGGGCTCAAGCAGCGGATTGCGGTAAAGGAGGCGCTTGGCGGTGCAGATCGGTAATTTCTTCGCTCAGCTCTGGCAGGGCCTGCTGCCGATCCTCGGCGTGATCGCGACCGAGAGCTTCCTCTATTCGGTGCTGCGGCTGTCGACGCCGATCTTGCTGGCGACGATGGCGGTGTTGGTCAGCGACCGCGCCGGGGTGACCAACATCAGCATCGAGGGCAGCATGCTGTTCGCGGCGCTGATGGGCGTGGTGGGCAGCGCCTATACCGGCAGCGCGTGGCTGGGGCTAATTGCGGCGATTGCGTCGGGCATGGCGTTCGCGCTGCTGCTGTCGCTGTTTCACTTGAAGCTCAAAACCAACCTGATCCTGACCTGTATCGCGCTCAACAGCCTGTCGAGCGGGCTGACGGTGTTCATCCTGTACCTGTTGACCGGCGACCGCGGCGTGTCGACCGCGCTGCGCAGCGTGGACCTGCCCAAGGTTGCGCTGCCGCTGATCGAGCACATCCCTTTCGTGGGGCCGGTGCTGTCGGGGCAAAACGCGCTGACCTATATCGCCGCCCTGGTGGTGATCGCCGTGTCGGTGCTGCTGAACCGGACGAAGCTGGGCGCGTACATCCGCGCGGTGGGGGAGAACCCGCAGGCGGTGGAGACGGCGGGGCGCTCGGCGCGCAAGGTGCGGTTCATTGCGCTCTTGATCTCGGGTGCGATTGCGGGCATGGGCGGCGCGTTTATGTCGATGGCCTATGTGAGCGGATTCACGAAGGATATGGTATCGGGGCGAGGCTTCATCGCGCTGGCGGCGGAGGCCATGGGCCGCGGGCATCCGTTGTGGTCGGCGCTGTCTTCGCTGCTGTTCGGCTTCGCGGACTCGCTGGCGAACAACCTGCAGGTGCTCGGCATCCCCAGCGACATCGCGCGCATGTTCCCGTACATTTTGACGGTGATCGCGCTGTCGCTTTACGCCGCGCGCGCCGCCAAGGGCCGGCGTAGAAAATCGGCATCCTGATACCGCTCCCCTGACAAAACCCAAAGGCGGAGGCGTCCCGGGCACTTTCATGCTCTTACAGCAGAAAAGGATCTCGGAAATGAGGTGAAAGCGTGCGGGAAACGGACCGTCCGCTTCGGAATCGGGCCTCAGGACGGCCGTTTTGCGCTATTCGCGTATAGAATTTGTCCGAAACTGGCGTTTTCATCAGACCCTTGTCCAGGGCTCGTCCGATATCAAGCTTCCGGCCGGCAAAAAGGAACTTGCAGTCAACGGATTGAGGGCATGGACGAGCAACGGAATCTGCTTGTCACCCTTTATTCTACCAATCAAAGGATGGGGAACGGAATTGTCTGACTGCGGGCTGAGGGAAGCGATCGTTCCTTCAACCGATATGGATGAGGCAGCTGAAATCAGTTGCCTCGTATCGATCAGGCGTTTACGCTGGAAAAGTCAAGGTAGATAAGATTGTCGTCCACATAGCCCCGGGTGGCCCCGATGCGATGATAGTGTTTGGTATAGGACGCCCAGTCCCCCGTAACCCAACAGTGAAAATGATTGATGTGCCAGTATAGCTGCATGCCAATCACTCCGTTTAGCGTGTTGGCTCCATACCATACGGACTCGGTTACGGCTTGCAGGTTTTTCGTAGCCAAGGGCGGCAAGGATTTGACCTTGGCCTTCTTGAGCGTCTGCTCATCAAAGATGTCCCATATGCTGTTTTCCGTCATGGCAAGCTGAAATTCCCACTCGCCAGTCACACCCGCGCTGTTGTTGTAAATATTGAAATCCGATACCACGGTGGTCATGGACTCGGAAATGGTGTAGGACGAGTTGAAGGATGGATTCTTCGCTACGTCCACGCCGACGCTGAATTGACTGCTGGTGGTATATTGTTGTTGTCTGTTGATGTTCTTGGGTTCCGTGGTAAGTGTTCTAAGGCTGCTGCTCATCGGCTGCATGTGGATCTTTATTTCCTCTTGGAAGTATCCCCTGTCATAGGTGCTGTCCGACTGCATCGCCCCGCCGTTGGCCGGGTTGAAGCCTGCGCCGACGCTGCGAATCCTCAAATACTTGTATTGGGGATTGTAGGAAGCGATCAGGGAGATCTCCATGACGACGGAATTGTTGGTCACCTGCAGATCCGAAAGGTTCCTGATTTCTTCGATGGCAAGGTACGTGATGTTGAACTGCTCCCTTGGCAGATCGGCCGGACTGCTGCCTGCGGAACAGAAGGCCTCGGGCATCACAAAGTTCGATTCCAATATGCTTTCAATTTTCCTGGCTTCCACCGCGTAGCTTTCGCAATGACCGCCGGAGCGATAAGCGCCGCATTCGTTCAGACCCGGAGACTCGACGCAAGCTCTCTTGCAGCCATCTTCGCATTGGGTTATCTGACACTGCCCCCCAAAGGAAATCGGGCAGTCATGCTGCCCCAACACGTGCACCACTTTAAAATCGGGATAGGGCTTTACAATCATGCATCTGCAGTTCATCCCCACGCCCAGGAGTTGAGCGAGTTGATTCCCTTCCTCGACATGGAGTAGAATGAGCGTCTTGCCAAGCCGCAGCGCTTCCGCAAGCAGCAGCTTCAAAGCGCACAGGTTGCTCATGGTGCCCGCGTTCCGGAAGCTTACGAGCAATGTCTTCAGGTTGCGAAAGTCAACCTGGCGTGGGTCGCCTCTATAGACAACCAATTGGTCGAGCGTTCTTTCCAGCTCGCCAATCAAGGGATCCTGGATGAGAATCTCGGTTTCCAGGTTCGACATAGGTTCGTCCTCCTCCGTTTGTTCAAATGACGGTAAAGTGAAATTAGGCCCATTCCATACTATTCGTGGAGCC
Organism: Anaerozeibacter quisquiliarum; assembly: GCF_051162045.1. Classification (NCBI taxonomy): domain Bacteria; kingdom Bacillati; phylum Bacillota; class Clostridia; order Eubacteriales; family Anaerozeibacteraceae; genus Anaerozeibacter; species Anaerozeibacter quisquiliarum. The sequence continues at coordinate 12,947 of NZ_JBISDI010000030.1, read as the reverse complement.
GCCGCTTTGATACAATTCGCCGGGCAACGAGTGTAAAACAATCCATGCCGGAAGCCATGGAAGCCACAGCGGCGGCTGAAATGCAGCCAGAGGATAGCGAACCGGCCCCAAAAAAATCCGCAAGGCATCGGATCAGACCGCTGACAAAGTCGCCGTACTTGGTCAGCGGTCAAGCAATATTTGTGAGGGGGGGGAAAACCAAAAGGAAAAAGACACGGATCCCCGCAACGGCACTGTTGCAGAAAAGAGGTCCGTTGGGATAGGCATGAATCCCAAAGAACGGCCCCATACAAGCATCTTGGACGTTCCTTGGCCTGTTTGCGGCGACTTCCTCGAAACCCGCCTATCCGACGAGGCGATCCAGTCCCTCCGCACACGCTTTCGCTTGCGCAGCTGCCTCGTCGATTCTATCGCCGACCTTAAATCACGAAAATGGAGGAGATTGCTGTGCGATTCCGTGATGCTCTGGTTGGATCATCTTTTGGAGAACCACATCGATTGCTCCATTCTTTAGAAAAACCGGAGTAGCGTTTCAGGTCGGAATCCTTACTTTGCAGCAGTCTCCGTCCATTAAGGTGCTCTCAACCCTTATACCTTCGGCATCGATTTTGCCTATGGAAGCGATCATGGCGAGCATGGGGTCCAGGCACCACCCATGGCAAGGATTTGCCCCGCCCATCTTCTTGGACAAAGAGCACAGCTTGCATGAAGTCGCCGTCGCAACACGGCCCGTATCTGCTTTCTCCACAGTCCATTCCGCGCAGCCATAGATTTCGGAGAGCTTGCAAAACACATCCTCAACAGTGTCGACGCCAAGCTGTTGATTCAGGAAAGGTGCCGTCTGTGCCTGCCGTTCCTTCCGCTTCGCCACGATTGCGGGGAGCGCCCCCAATCGCTCGTAGGTGTTCACGGCTTCCGCGATGGATGCCGCATAGGTGTTCTGCAGCAGGGCGAACCTCTTCTCAATAACCATGTCTGAATCCTCCTCTGGGTATTGTTATATCGTTCGTTAGGTGACGCGCAAACATGAATGCCGCGATTCGCACAGCACCTAAAGACGGATCAAATACAGCCGTGAAGTACGATGGAGAGTGCTTCGCGGATCTCATCTTCCGGCAGGAACCGGTTCTTGACAACGATACTCTGTATGAGGTTTTCCAACAGATGCACCAATGTTCGGGTGAGCGCAATGCCGTCGTCTGCGTCCATCAAGTGGGGCTTTAGGATCTCGTGATGTCGTGGGAGTATCGTCCTTTCCCACTGATCCATGACCTCCCTTAGTTCCTCATCGCCGTCAAAGCATAGGTAGACCTTGATACCAAGCCGATACACCCTTTTGTCGTAGTCACTCAGCGCGTTTAGGCCGTACACAAACTTCGTGTAGAATTCTATGATGTCGCCCGCCTTTAACAGCGCCGCTTGCCTTTTCAGCAGGTCAAAGAACTCGTTCTTGATGATCTCATCAAAAAGCTCCTTCTTGTTATTGAAATAGTAGTAGATCATAGGCAAGGAACAGTTTACATCCTTTGCGATATTGCGAATGCTTGTTCCGTGATAACCGTGACGGTCGAAATGCTCCACCGCCACTTCCTTGATTCTTTCACGCATGTCCATTTCAACGCACGTCCCATGTCTAACGTTCGTTAGTATTGTACCATAGAGAGTTCTCGATTGCAATAGAGCCCATGTAATATTTCGGAGAATGGAAGCGCCGGAAGCCGTGGAATCCCCGATAGAAGCGCAGGGGCAGCCGCGGAGGACGAAAACAAGTAAGAGAAACCAGAAAAATCCGGCCACAGCACCGGGTTTTCCGGTGTGAACAGCTTGCTTGCATAGGATGGTTTTTCGCAGGAACCAACACAAGAACTCCCGCAGGCACACTGGCACATCGACGGGCAAAGCGGCGGTTTTTGTAGCGCTCTCGGCATCAGAACACGCGCGGACAGATTCCTTGCCTTCTCAGATCTCAACCACTTGATGGGTTCGTTCCCGCGCCACACTTTCCACTGTACGGAAAACCGCAACCAGATCAAATGGCGGGAAATCACCAGCTTGACCTTTTACTACAAAAAAACGTAGCCCGGGATGTTATTTCCTGTGGTTGAGGGGGTATAAATATCTTGGTTCATTCTCGGATGGACAAAAAACAAAGAAAGGGTGTTCCTAATGGAGGCAAAGACCAAGAGCACAGTTCTGAAGATCATGGTTGCGGTTTCATTCGTTGCAATGGTCATCGTCAACTATCTCGCGCAGATGCTGCCGATAAATGGGGTAACTCCTGGACAGGTATCCGATTCGATGCCTAATCTTTTCGCGCCTGCTGGCCTGACCTTTTCAATCTGGGGATTGATCTATCTTTCGCTTGCGGCCTTTAGCGTGTATCAGTTTGGCTTCAAGAAAGAATACATGCAACCTGCTTTGCTGGACAAAGTAAGGACGGTCTTTGTCATTTCGTCGCTGGCCAACATCGCCTGGATATTCTCTTGGCACTATGGGAACATCGTGTTGTCCGTATTCCTGATGCTGGCACTCCTGCTGAGCTTGATTTTCATTCATATGACCCTTGACAAAGCTCGGCTCAGCAAGACTGATAAAGTATTCTACCGGCTGCCCTTCAGCCTGTATTTTGGATGGATCACTGTGGCAACAGTGGCAAACATCACGGCGCTTCTGGTTCGAGCCGGCTGGGACCGGTTCGGTTGGTCGGAGCAGGCATGGGCGATCATCATTCTTCTGGTCGCAATGGCTATTGGAACGGCTACCATGGTGATCCGAAAAGACATCGCCTATGGTCTTGTGCTGGTCTGGGCTTATACCGGCATACTGATCAAGCATATCTCTCCGAGCACCTTTGCAGGAGCATACCCAGCGGTGATCGGAACGGTGATCGCTTGCCTTGTTGTCTATGGAGCCGCGGAGGTATATACCGTGTATAGCATGAGGAAAACGAAGGCTAGTCCGGCAATTTGATACGTCAAGTGATGGGTGCGGTCCTGAAAGAAAGAGGATAGCATCATGCCCATGGGGGTGACCTTGGGTATGGGCAGGCGGCGGGGTCTAAGCTGGCTCCGCCGCATAATATTGGAGCAGGTGATGCGCGTGAAGTCGGAATCATTATCAAAAGAGAAGAAGATCCTGAAGGTGATTCTATGGGTGTACATCGGGCTATGTGTGTTGATCGCAGGCCTGAACTATGGCTACGCGCCTCGGGCGGATGCCAAAACCGCACAGTTTCTGACCTGGTTCTGGCACTTCTACGAAAACTGGGTGAAGACCGCCTTCATCCTTATTGCGAGCTTGCTGACCATTCGAATCACGAGTCGTTCCGGTCGGACGTCGCTCAGGCGGAAGAACCTGATCGGCTTTTTGGCTGCAGCACTTGTGGTTCACGTGGCGTTACCACTTGTCAGCGGGAATTATGAGTGGTACTTTTTCACCATGCCGCTGCCCTGGACAACCACGCCGCTACAACTGCTTGATACAGGCTCGGCCTTCCGGCTCAGCCGCCTCCCCGTATGGGGCGTAGCAGGCGTAGCGGGCGTGTTGGTATTTTACGCAGCTGTGACGGTCCTGATATTTGCGGGGACGGTGCTCTTCGGACGTAGGCTGCAATGCTCGATGCTTTGCCTGTTCAACGGCTTCGCTGCCGAGGTATTCGACCCGGCGATCCCGCTCATGGGCCAAAGGCGCAAGCCCAGTAAGGCGCAAGGGATAGCGCTCTCCATCGCCCGATGGGGATTTCTCGCCGCTGCGTTCTTCTTTACACTGTGGTGGGTGGGTTCTCTCCTGGGCCTGACCTCCACAGCGGCGCGGGCAGATTTCGCGAAGGCAGAGACATACGTTTACCTTGCTGGGGAACTCTTGATGGCGATGTTCTTCTGGGTGGCTTTCATGGGTCGGGGCTATTGCTATTACTGCCCGCTGGGAACTGTGTTGTCGGGCCTTGCGAGACTTGGCGGCCAGCGGATTGATACAACCCGCACCCAATGCGTCCGGTGCGGCCGGTGCACCGAAGTTTGCCCCATGGACATTGATATCAAAGCCGCTGCTGAGGATGCGGTGCCGCTCCAGCACAGCCGCTGTGTCGGCTGCGGCCGTTGCGTGGATGCATGCCCGACCCAAACGCTTCGGTATACGACTCGCTTTATTGATAAAATACGACGGAACTGATCGAGTAGTCAGACTCTATTCAGTCTATCTGCGGTGTGAGCATGAGGATTGGAGGCGCTTTTTAGCGACATGATGCGGCAGATTGATAATGGGTGCTACTGTACGATTATGCGCAGACCTGCGGGAAGCCAGCGCACTGTTTCTCACGTAGCACGCCGATATAAACGAAATCCAACAGGCTATTGCTGTCGAATCGATTTGATATCAAGTGCCGGAGAGCCTCCGTTCCGTGCAGTATACATTGATATTACGCATCGACAATTGGGAAAAGAAAAAGAACCTCAAACCCCTGCTGCGGCGCTGAGTTCACCTTGAGTTCGATGCCCAAATCTTTCGCCATTTCATTTGCCAGATACAGCCCCATGCCGGTGGCCTGTTTGCGGGCGCTTCCCGTGTCTCCGGTGAACCCTTTTTGAAAAAGAAACGGCAAGTCCCAGGGCTGAACGCCGATCCCGTTGTCCCGAATGGAGAGAACGACAGACTGTACATTTTGCTTTGCCGTCAAATGCAGTTCCGGCGCTGTGGCATCCCCGGCGTATTTCACGGCGTTGCTCAAAATCTGGTTGATGATGAACAGCATCCCCCGGCGATCAGAGAGGATGGAAAGCGGCGGCAGATCTTTGACGATCCGAAAACCCTTTTCATGGAGCAGCGGCTCGTAGTTTTCGAGCGCTTCCCCGCAGCATTCCGCAAGCGACAGCGGTTCAAACAGATAGTCCTTTTTCACGCTCTTGAGCCGCGCATAGTAAAGCATCTGATCGACAGATTCCCGCATCTGCGCGCGCACATGATTGAGCCGCTGAGAGACAGCAGGCGGCAGTTCATCCCTGCGGTTGTCCAAAAGAAAAGTCAATAGGGAGAGTGGCGTTTTGATCTCATGCGCCCAAGTCTCCACATACTCTTCGTAGTCCGATACCTGCGTCTGCAAGGCCTGTACAGCCCGCGCATGCTCCCGCAGCAGCGCTCCGATGCGGCGAACAAGGGCGACGTCCTGCGAGCCGACCAGCCGAAGCATGTCGGCTTCCATGCGCTCATCCGGGTGAGCCAGAAAGGCAAGAAAAGCCTCTTCGCGTCGCCTTTCCGCTCGGCAGGCCAAAATCAGTGCCGCCGAAAAAAGCAGTACCGAAAAAAGCATCAGCGTCAGCCAAAGCTCCCGAAACGCGTCACTGTCTGAAAGCCACAGCGCCAGTGCGTACAGCACATTGACAGCCATGGGCAAAAGCAGCCAAGCGGCATATTTCCTGAAAGCGCACCGCAGATTAGACTTCATCTGTTGCGCCCTCCGCTGTCAGGCGATAGCCCAGGCCACGCACCGTCTCTATGCGCTGCTGCATCGCCAACTCCTTCATCGTCTTTTTCAGCCGGGTCAAATTCACCTGCAGAGCGTTTTCGTCGATATACTCTGTCGTTCCCCACAGTGCCGTGCAAAGGACTTCTTTCGTCACCAATTCGTCCGGATGCGCCAAAAAGACCGCCAGCAATTTCCCCTGATTGGGTGGAAGCACGAAGGATTGGTCATGAATGTACAGGGTGTAGGTCTGACTGTCAAGCAAAAAGCCCTCGCCGCCGCGCAGATGGCCGCGCCCCTCGTACCGCCGGAGCAGGTTGGCCGTGCGGGCAAGCAACCGCTCTTTTCGGCAAGGCTTTGTCAGGTATTCATCCGCGCCCAGATCCAGCGCGTGGAGCTCATCCTTCATCTGATCGCGAGAGGTCAGCACCAATACCGGCAGCGCGGTTTTCCGCTTGAGCGTTCGGCAGATTTCAAAGCCACTGGTGCCGGGCAGATTGATGTCCAGCAAGACAAGGCCGGGAGCCGCCTCCAAGATGCGCTCCGTCACTTGGTCATATTCTTCGATGCAGGTGACCGGATAGCCTGCTTTTTCGAAGATCTCCCGCAGCTCATCCCGCATGAACGGTTCATCCTCGACAATGACGATCCTCTTCATGACGGCTCCCTCCCTTCTTCATTCTTCCCGGTCCGGCTCCATCAGCGTCAGGATATGCCTGGCGCTGGCCCGTGTGACAACCAGCATATACCCATATTCTACCACACAAAGCAAGCAAAGCATCACGAAGGCGATCTGGTAAAGCATCGGAATATTTTCCGCCATCTCCGGCGGCAAAAAGCCGGAGAAAAGCGCCCGGACACCAAACAGGCTCCCCACGGCCGCCACCACCGCGGGCAGAGCGAAAAACCACCGGATTTGGCGCTTTGCCGAATGGCAGAGGGCCTCATAGTGGCTCCCCAATCGCGCCAGCGTGCGGTAGCGCCGACTGGTCTTGCGCTGCTGCATCAAAAACTGCATACCGATGACGGTGTTGGCGATGATGAAGAAGATCACCGCAAGGTACAGCGTGAGGTAGCTGGACGCCACCTGATAGAAAAGCTGCCGCCCCATGCTTTGCAGATAGCTCTCGTAGTGGATATCCGTTGTATCCAGCTTTTCATTGACCTGCTGAATAGCCTGCATCAGCCCGTTCTCCTGCACCAGCCGGGGGGAGAGCGTGGCGTTCCAGTAGTGGGTATACGATGCCTGTGCCAGACGTTCAAACGTCTCATCCGGTACGATAAGGGCGAAGTAGAGGGTGATGGCGCGGTCCGTTACGGGGTTTTGCGTCTGAACGGTACCCGCCAAGCGGAAGCGCTCGCCGTTTCCCACTACCTCCGGCTCCTGCGAAAGCACATGGCTTATCAGCTCCGCCTTCGCCTTGCCGGTAAAGGATTCATAGCTGTAGATCGCCGCTTGGTTTTCATTGAGCGCAATGGGGGACTTTCCTGCCGCCGTCAGAAGCTGATTATAGCCGGAGAGGGCAATGAGGTAGGGGGAATCCATAGAACCGTATTCATTCAGGATATCCGATTTTGCGGAGGAATCCGGCGCCTGCTCAATGAGCGCCAACACCGCATCCATGCTGAATGTTCCCGCCGCGCCGTCGCTCTCTGTGCGCATAGACCCAATGCGCGTATCAAAGAGCGATGCAAAGCTATCGGCCAGTCCCGCGCTTTTTAGTTTTTCGGGAACCCCCATTGGGTCATCTGGCGTTTGAAAGGTGTAATCCAGCGCATGCGTATCTTGGGCACCGTAATAAAGCGTCATGGATACGCCGTACCCAAAGCAGCAAAGCGCGGCCAGGATCAAAAGGGAGCTGATGGCGAGGGAGAGTGGCTGCGCAATCACATTTTCCTGCAGTTGGCGGAACGTGAACACACCCAGCCCGCCTTTTCCACCCTGACGCTTCGCCAGCGTCCCCAGCACCGTGCGCAGGCCGAAGAACAGCATTAGCGTGCCGGCAATGCCCATCGCCAGGGTTATCCCCATGACGCCCAGCGAATACCAGGCCTTGCCGCCGATCGCCAACGCATAGGCGGCCGCCAGCACCGGCACGCCGGCCGCTAAAGCAACTCGATACCACGTAGCCGACCGCTGTTTTTTTGCGCCTTCCGGGGCGGCAGAAAGCAGCGTGCCGATCTCCGTAGCGGCAAATTTGCCGCTGAGCAAGAGAAACGCGGCCAGCTTGATGAGCAGAAAGCCTGCCGCCGTCCATAGGACGGCCGAGAACGAGAAGGCGGTCTGATGTCCCAGAATCCCCATGCCAACCCAGCGGGCTGTGACCAGACTGATGATCTCCGCGAGAAGCACCGCCACCGGGATGCCGACGGCCAGCGACACGAGGCTGCTCCACAGATCTTCCGCCAGCAGCATGGCAAACAGTTTGGCGCGACGCATACCCATCATCAGGTACATACCGAATTCATGGCTTCGCCGCTCCAACTGGTATTTGCTTGCAAAATAAACGAGAAAAAACAGAATAAACAGCGATACGGCGTAAAAGGCGGGGATCAGGCTCAATAGCCTGTCCACAGCACCGCTTTCCATCTGTTTAAGAAACCCCATCACATCCTGATGCGGAAGGGAGAGGACGATGTAAAAGGCCACGATTGCCGCCAGGAGCGCGGAGAAAAACAGCCCGTTTTCGCGCCGACTGCGCTTGCTGTTGCGGCGCACCCAATTAAAGAACATTTGCGCTGCCCCCTCCCAACTGCGCCATGACGGCGAGGATGCGCTCGTAGAAGGCTTGCTGCGTCTCCTGCGGTTCTTTTCTACGCAGTTCATGGAAAATGATACCGTCCTGAATGAACAGAATGCGGCTGCAGAAGCTGGCGGCGTTGGAATCGTGGGTGACCATCAAGAGGGTGGTCTGTTGCGTCCGGCTGAGCCCGGACAGCTTTTCCATCAATGTGCGCGCATTTTTGGAATCCAGCGCGCCGGTGGGCTCGTCCGCCAGAATCATTTTCGGGTTCAGAATCAGTGCCCGGGCCGCCGCGACGCGCTGTTTTTGCCCGCCGGACATCTGCGCGGGGAATTTGTTGAGCACGCCTGTAATTTCCAGGTATTCAGCAAGTTCCTTTAGACGCTTGCCGCCCTCTTTTTCCGACACGCCATGAATGCCCAGGGGCAGAAGGATGTTCTCGCGACCGGTCAGGTTATCCAGCAGTTCAAAGTTCTGAAATAGATAGCCGATCTTTTTGCCGCGGTAATCCGCTAGCTCACCGCCCTTCAGTGCGTCGACCGCTACGCCGTCCATCAGGATTTGCCCTTCCGTAGGACGGATGACCGTAGCGATGCAGTTGAGCAGCGTGGATTTCCCCGATCCACTGGCGCCCATAATGCCGAGGAATTCGCCGGGCAATACCGTGAACGAGATTCCGTCCAGCGCCTTTGTCTGATTTTCGCGCTCGCCATAGTATTTTCGCAGAGAGTCGATCTCCAAAATTTCGTGCTTCATACAGAACGCCTCCTTTTACTTGGCTTCCATTATAACGAATTGAGGCGGCAAAAAACACTTACATCGGTTGAAAGGTTCAAGAGATCTCACCATGCTCATGCCATTTCGGCCAGTGGGCAAACCCCTTTTCGCTGCGAAGAGCCGGTTTCTCGGATCAATAAATAAGATAATCGGCATAAAAATTTGTCTGGAAACGCTAGTTTTCAGACAAATTTTGGCGGTCTGTACCGGACTCGAACCAGTGACCCCATCGATGTGAACGATGTGTTCTATACCTTATGGGGAGTGCGTGCGAATGGGTTTTATCGTCGCCGCATATATCGAGTTCGCAATACCAAGCACCGCGGAAAGCGAGAACAGCACTTCAATGCCTACATTCGCCCAAATCCAACCGCCGATAAGCGCGATAAAGATGCTGATCACATGATTGACGGACACCCCTGTGGACAAGGTCGCGACCACTTCCTCCGGGCTGTCCGCGATGTCGCGAACATAGACATTGCTCGCCATACTCGCCAGAGAAATGATGGAATCGAGGACATAGTTTACGCACACGACAACAAACGCGATGTGGGCAGGGAATATCCGATGAGCGAAGCCGTAAAAGAAACAGACGATAACGAGAATCAGGGTGTCAGATATCATGATGGTTTTGTATCCGAGTTTGTCAATGAGTTTCCCAATAAGCGGACTTGCTATCGCACCGCAAACCGCGCAAATGGCAAGCAGCATTGCGATCAGAGATGTATCCGCACCATAATGCAATATCAGTGCGTAGGGTGCAAAGGTCAGAAAAACCTGCTTTCGCGCGCCATAGAAAATCTCCAGCGCCAACCATAAATGCAGCCGAAACGGCAAGGATGATCTTGAAAGGCATCACGGCATGATATTCACTCACAAAACGCGAAAAAAACGCAAAAAGTCCCGTGACGATGATGAGGCCGGCAATGCTGCCCAACTGGTTGATCGAGCCCGAGATGCCAAGCGCCATGCCCCCGCTTTCTTTTTTTGCCAAATCCATGGTGAGGGTGCTTTTGACGGGCATAATCATGTGCTCGCCAAGGCTAAATACGACCATGAACAAAACGACCACAAACTTGCCCGTTGCAGCCACCGTAAGCCCCACCATGCCGGCAAGCATGATCGCCGTTCCAATCTTGAAGATCTTGCTCGCGGACATGCGGTGCATCGCGGCGAGAATCAGGACGACGAGCAGTCTCGGAATTTCTCGGAAAAACTCGACAATTCCGCGTTCAAATTCGGAAATATGTACAATTTGCGCGAGATAATTGTCCTACACGCCGCGATACAGCCCGTAGGCAATGCCGGACAGCAACAAGGTCATCAGGAAGTGGCCGTACTTTGCACCCGGTTTAAAGATATGCCCGAAATAATCGGTGAGATACCTCTTCATCTGTATGGTTCCTCCAGTCAGATTGCTTGCGCGCTTCTTCTGCAAACTCCGTATACCTGACTTTTACGGCGCTCACGGGCTTTCTCGTTCCAATGCCGTAATCGTCTATGGCCAAATCCAGTGAACTGCTAAGCAAACCCTCCGATTCAAGAGGTGCGGTGATCATTCTGATTATTGCGGCAGGCGGTTCATTTCACAGAAATACTGATAAAACTCCTGAATGACCGTCGCTTCCTCAGCGCTATGGACCGCTTCCTTCATATCAAGCAGGATTTGCTGCATCGTGGTGTTTGGGAAGTACTTGAATGCCGTGCTGCCCCAGCGTGGGTGAGGATCGCTGCAATCGAAATAATCCCAATACAGCATAGAATTGTCCGGATTCAGGCGCACCTTGTACAGGTCGTGGCACGCGACCATCCCACTTTCGCACGCGCTTCCCCAGAAATCCTCCTTTACCATGAAGGCGCCCAGAATTCGGCGCTCTTTTTCCCGAGCACCCGGGGCGCATCCGGTCAACATGCAGGCGGAATTGGGCATCAGCTTGCTTGGAATGCGCGGCTTTCCCTTGGAATTGCCGCTCAAATAGCATCCGGTCGATATGGCGCCCGATGAAAAGACTTCATCCAGTTTGTTCAAATTCAAATTGAAGGCGGCCTGCGAATTTGGCGTGATTTTCAATGCGCGAAATCGCTGGCGGCGCCCCCATTCCTCATGAAGCGCTCGTTTTTGAGCGGCCTCCGCCTTGCGCCGCTTGCTGCATATTGCATCAATTTCATCTTGGGCAGACTTGTTTTTGAGAGCCAGAAAATTGGTCAGGGCATTCGGATATATAAATTTCTTCTCTCCCAGCGAGAAGGAGACGGTAACGATATTGTCGGAACAATGTATGATTGTCCCCTGTCCAAAGGCTCTGTGTTCGACCGTTTGTCCAACCATCTGCATTTTATGTCTCCTTTCTGCAGCAAAGAAAGCGCTTTTTACGGCCACATCCAGAGCAATGCGCCGGGCCGAGCACTTTCTTCAACATATAAAACGAGGGATATTGTACCGCGATCCTTTATGCGTCCTCATCCTCGGTTTCAGATGTTTCCTGCGGTTTGCGGGCATCGGTGATGGAAAGCACCACGGCGTCGAGCGGGCTCAGGATTTCGATGTTCGGATTCTTTGCAACATCGAGATCGCTGATCCGGATGCTGTCGTCCACCTTCATTCCATCAAGGTCAATTTCGATTTTGTCGACAAGGTACGATGGAAGCGCGCGGTAGGAAATCTCGGACTGCGGCTGGTGAATCACGCCCGCAACCTTTTCTCTGTTCACAAGCACAACCTTCGCCATACTCGTGACAATTTCTCCAGCCAGCAGCGTTTGAAAGCTCAAATGTTCCAGCGCATCGGTCACCGGCTGGTAGGCAATCTCCCGCAGCAATGCCGGGAACCTCTTGCCGCCAAGCAGCAATTCGGCCTTGCTTCCGGCGGAATTGGATTTCAAGAAACGGGTGGCCTCCACTTGGGTAAGCTGAATGCTCAAGGGATTCTCGAGGTTGTTCCCATACAACACGGCAGGGATGATTCCCTTTCTTCGGAGCTGCTTGGGTTTCAGACCCATATCCCGATTTTCCACATTCAAAGTAAGCATTGTCATTCTCCCTTGCTCAACCCACGAAGCTACGTCGTGTGGCTGTGAATTTTAGCTATATTCTAAACGAAATAGAATCTAGCCATAGACAGTATAGCACAATATTAGAAATAATGCAAATTTCCTATTGACATCAGTATTTATAAAGTATATAATATACTTTTATTCTGGTTTATCGTATAATGGTGTGGGCGCTTGGGGGAAGGAAAAGCCACAGTAAGCTTGCGCCGTGGAGTATAATGGTGGATAGGCTACACTAAACTGTACAGAAAAGGTCATGGTATACTTCTAGATGGTGTCGTCAATAGATAGCACTCCAAACGGCAATGCAACGGATCTGAATGGCGGCGACAAATGAAGCGGAGTTCTTGGCATATCGGGTAGCGACGCCGCGCCATCTTTTCAAGTGCAGGAACGCGTTTTCTACCAGGTGGCGCAGTTTGTAAAGGTGACGGTGGTAGTCGCGTTGCGCCTTCCGATTCTTCTTGGACGGGATGACAGCTTCGATGCCCGAGCCTTGCGTGGCGGCGATGATCTCGTTGGTGCCATACCCGCGATCGGCGAGCAAGTATTGTGCGGCGAAGCCTTCTATCAGTTGAGCTGCAACTGTGCAAACCGCTGTGGTACGCGCTGTAACAAAGAATCGTACTGGCATGGTCGATGCCAAGGCCCGGATGGAAGAAGAAAAAATGAACGCCAAGGAAATAAAGACGCAGATTGACGAATTTCTTTCTTGGGCCGAGTGCTCCTCGGGCAGAGCGCCTGAGGTTAAAACATACTCCCGCTGGCTGCGGGAGCTTTTTTGTTCTGCGGTATCGTGTGCGCTTACCGGCATGTCGTTCACATCGACGGACGAAGAAGCGAATCTTGCAAAATGCGCATAAGAAAACCGCCCATGAAGAGCGGAATTTTGGTGGTCTGTACCGGACTCGAACCAGT